>JANLXK010000019.1:0-1300 GCA_031365045.1 Gemmatimonadota bacterium
GTATCGACCGATGACCGGGGGACGATCCCGGTGATCGTGGAGTCCATCCGGATGGCCACGGTGAGCGCCCCCTGCTCCGCGGGTCCGGCCCAGACCACCAGACCGTTCCCGATGGCGTGCACCTGGGTGCCGTCGGGGTTGTTGAACTCGACCCCCTGATGCGGCTGGAAGGTCCCGCCAAAAGTGGACCCGTAACGGTAGGTCTGGTCGATGTAGGGCTGGTCGCCGCCAAAGATCGCGCGCTGGAACCAGGCGGTGCGCGGCGGCCTGCCGGAGTCGGTGGGGGTGCCGCGCATGTTGGCGTAACAGGTGGTGTCGTTGGCGGCGCCGCGGAAGACCAGCCCGCAGTTGGTCCCCTTGAGGAGCCAGCGACCGAGCTGCACGCTCTTCCGGGGACGGAAGGCGACGATGGCCGCGGGTTGGGCCACCCAGCCGGCCGGCGTCCGCTCGAGGCGCTGGTTGCCGCGCAGCGTCGCCACCGCGAGCCCCCGACGGTCGGCCAGGATCTGCTTGACGTACTCGCTCCGGAGCACCGGGTACGCCCTGGCGCCAAGGCGGTTGGTCCGGGGGCCGACCGAATCGACGAGGACCTCCCAGGTATGGCCGTCGTCCCAGGTGAGCATCACGCCATCGGCCGTCGCGATGTAGACCGTGTCACCCCGAGTGACGATGCCGTCGGGCACGGTGTATTGGAATTCGGGGCCGAGCTCGGTGCCGGTCCAGTTCTGCCAGGTCTGCCCCCCGTCGAGCGACATCCCCCAGCCGTTGCCGGTGGCACCGTACCAGATGACCCCGGGGCGGGGGAAAGCGAAGGCGTGGATGAAGTCGAATGCGATCGACTTGTCGTTGTTCCGGTCGCGCATGACATGCGTCCAGCTCGAATCCCCCGGCTTGAGCATGTAGATGCCGCGGCCGTAGGTCCCGACCCAGAGCGCGCCGTCGGGAGCCTTGGTCACGGTGAGCACCGGCACGCCGAACCCGGATGAGTCGGGCAGCGGCACGATCGTCGGCGGCGGCTCGCGCGTAGCGGCGCGCGTCGCCCGCGGTGGCGCGTTGATCTGGGCGGAGAGGGTGCCGCCGACGAGCAGGAGGATGAGTGGGGTGAGCTTCAGGTTCACGAGCGTCCTCGTTCAACTGGCAATGTGATCGCAAAAGCGCGACAATGCGAAAGCACTTCTCCGTGCGAGGGAGCCGACTTCTCGGCAACAACAACAACCAGACTTATGGCGTGATCGGATGCCCGCATCCTGCTCGGGTGAGCGCTTTCGCCCTTTCGCGATTTCGCAGCCCCCTGCCGGTC
>JANLXK010000040.1:0-12182 GCA_031365045.1 Gemmatimonadota bacterium
CGACGAGCTCTTCGATCTTCAGCTCACCCTCGCGCGCGCACGGTCGCTGGCGAAGCAGGCGCGGGCGGGGATCACCTTCGAGCCGAAGCGCGACCTCACGACCAAACTGCGCGAGTCGCTCCCGTTCGAGCTCACGGCGGGGCAGAAGCAGACGCTCAAGGAGATCGTGGCCGACATGGGGAGTACCGAGCGGATGCACCGGCTCCTGATGGGTGACGTCGGGACCGGGAAGACCGTGGTCGCCCTCTTCGCGATGCTCCTTGCGGTGGAGAACGGCTACCAGGCGGCGCTGATGGCCCCCACCGAGCTCCTGGCCGAGCAGCACGCCCGGACCCTTTCCGAATTGCTCCGTCCGCTCAACATCCTCCCCGAACTCCTGCTTGGCCGCCAGTCACCGGCCGAGAAGCAGTCGGCACGGAAGCGGCTGGCCGATGGCGGCGCGCGCATCGTGGTCGGCACCCACGCCCTCTTCCAGGAAGGGGTGCAGTTCCGGAAGCTCGGCCTGGTGGTGATCGACGAGCAGCACCGCTTCGGCGTGGAACAGCGGGCGGCCCTGATCGGAAAGGGGTCGGGCCCCGATGTACTGCTCCTTACTGCGACGCCGATCCCGCGGTCGCTGGCGTTGACGCTGTATGGCGACCTCGATGTCTCGACCCTGCGGGAGCGTCCGCCGGGGCGCGGCGGGATCACCACCGCAGTCCGCACCGCGGCGGGGCGGGAGAAGGTCTGGGCCTTCCTGCACGACCAGGTATCCGAGGGGCGGCAGGCGTATGTGGTGTTGCCGATCATCGACGAGTCGGAGAAGGCCGACCTCCGGGCCGCGACCACGATGGCCGAGGAGCTCAAGGTGCGCTGGCCCGACGTGGCGGTCGGCCTGGTGCACGGCCGACTCAAGCCCGATGAGCGTGACACCGTGATGCGCCGGTTCCGCGCCGGGGAGGTGCAGGTGCTGGTCTCGACCACGGTCATCGAGGTCGGGATCGACGTGCCGAACGCGACGGTGATGGTGATCGACCATCCGGAGCGGTTCGGGCTGGCCCAGCTGCATCAGTTGCGGGGACGGGTGGGGCGGGGCGGCAACGCGAGCCACTGCATCCTGCTCGCCGACGGACGGGTGCCGCCGAGGCTCAAGGCGTTCGCCGCGACGGACGATGGATTCAAGATCGCCGAGCTCGACCTGCAGGAGCGGGGGATGGGAGACCTGATCGGCGCTCGGCAGTCGGGGGGGATCACCATCCGGCACGCCAAGCTCCCCGAGGACACCGACCTGCTGCAGCGTGCGCGCGAGAGCGCCCGTGAGATCATCGCGGCCGACTCGGCACTCCTCCGCCCCGCGCATCAGGCGCTCCGGGTGCGGGCGCTGGCACGGTATCCCAGGGCGGTGGAGTTGTTTCGAGTAGGGTGAGATCGGGGAGTGGGCTGAGTGAGTCGGGCGGAGACAAAAGGAGACGGGAGGAGTCGGGAGGAGTCGGGAGGAGACGGCAGGAGACGAAATGAGACGAACGGAGACGGGAGGTGGCGTCGCGGTCACTCCATCCGTCTCCACCCGGCTCCTCTCGTCTCAGCTTGCCCTAGAATCGAACCGTCAAACTCACCCGTGTCGCCGTCGGTGTCTGCTCCACCCGCGGCTCGAACGGGATCGTGGGGGCCTGGTCCTTCCGGTGCATGAGCTCCCAAAGGAATCCGGCGGCCGAGGCCACGAAGGTGACCTCCGCGCCGATCAGGAGCCGCGACGCCTGACGGTCGAGGCGGCGGGTCTCGGTGTAGAGCCCTTCGGTGGCCGGGTCGAGGTAGCGGCCGTCGGGGCCGATGAGGCAGGAGACCGGATCATCGAAGCAGCGATCCTGGAGCGATCGATACGTCGCCTCGGCGTCCTGATTCCGTGCGTGGGCCATCACGCCGACTACCACTGAGCCGCCGAGGGCGACCCACTTGCCGGAGTGGACGGCGGGTGGGATGTGGGGCTTGGGGATGGTGTCGGGCGCCTGGGCGCACAGTCGCGCGGGCCCACAGGCGCACAGGACCATGATCCCGAAGGCGGCCAGCGCGATCGTGCGTCCGTTCGCCCGTGCGTTCGTGCGTCTCACTTCCCGAACCGGTGCACGTCACCCCGGCCTCCCAGTACGATCAGATCCCCTTCGTACGCTATCGGTGCCATCTCGAGCGGCTTGCCGACCGCGAGGCGCCAGCGGAGTGTCCCGTCGGGCTCATAGGCCGTGAGGATCCCGCGGGCATCGCCCACGAGGAGGGCGCCATCCCAGCTCGAGAGCGGTGCGGTCACCGGGATCGGATGGTGCAACAGGCGTGTGGTAGCGCCGGTGGCGAGGTCGGTCCGCCAGACGGTATTGGCCTGCGTCACATTCCACGTGGTGTCTCCCTTCACGAAGGGGCTCACCAGCACCGGCGCGTCGAGCCGCTGGCGCCAGAGCGGCAGGAGCGTGCCCGGATCGAGGAGGATCAGCTCTCCCTCCCCGGTGCCGGCCACGATCCCGTGGCTGCTGGCGACCCAATCGGCGGTCAGCGTCCCCGGGGCGCTGACCCGTGCCTGGACCACGCCGCTGTTGAGGTCCACCCGATAGAGCGAGTCCAGGGTGGCGATGAGCGCCGTCCCTCCACCCCCGGCCAGGGCCGACGTGCGCCCTCCCCCCTGCGACAGGCGCCACTTGGTGTGCCCGGTGGAGGCATCGAGCCCCCAGGTCCCCTTGGCGCGGGTCTGCGCCACCACCACGTCGCCGATCAGCGCGAGAGGGGCACCCATCCACCCGATCCGGTGGCTCCAGCGCCGCCGCCCGGTGGCCGCCGTGAGCGCGACCACCTCGCCCCCCGGCCGTTCGCTGGCGGAGATGAGGGTGTCGTAATGCATCAGGACGCCGCTCGAGGCCGGACCATTGAGGCGATAGGCCCAGCGGAGCGACCCCTTGGTCAGGTCGACAGCCACCACGCGGCGGTCGATCCCCACGCCGTAGAGCTGTCCCCCCGTCACCACCACGGGGAGGGACATCCCGCGCCCGGCGCGGACCAGCCACCGCTCTGTGAGCGGAGCCTCGGGACCGCCCGCGATCGCCAGCGGCTCCTCGGGGATGGGGCGGTTGTAGGCACAACCCGCGTTGACCGCCCCCAGCGCCACCACTAGACTCCAGACTCGATTCCGCCTCATCCACCCTCGTCGTTGGTCGCGATGCCCACCGTATCCATCCGAGAACTCGGCCGCCACGCCGGTACCACCGTCACCGTCCAGGGCTGGGTGATGACCACCCGCTCCAGCGGGAAGATCGCCTTCCTCGTGCTGCGCGACGGGTCGGGGTACCTGCAGTGCGTCTTCCCCAAGGCCGAAGTGCCGGACGCTGTGTGGGAGACGTTCAAGACCCTCACCCAAGAGACATCGGTCGCCGTCACCGGGAACGTCAGGGAAGATGCCCGGTCGCCGGGCGGATATGAACTGACCGCCTCCGACCTCCGAGTCCTGGGGCCCTCGGTCGACTTCCCGATCGGCCCCAAGGATCACGGTACCAGCTTCCTCTTCGAGCACCGGCACCTCTGGCTCCGGAGCCGCAAGCAGGCCGCCATCGCCCGGGTGCGGCACGAGGTGGTGCAAGCCATCCGCGATTTCTTCTACGAGCGCGACTTCACCCTGGTCGACACCCCGATCCTGACCGGGTCCATCGGCGAGCAGGCGGGGGAGCTCTTCGCCACCGACTACTTCGACCTCGGCAAGGCGTACCTGGCCCAGACCGGCCAGCTCTACGGCGAGGCCGCGGCCGCGGCGCTCGGGAAGATCTACTGCTTTGGGCCGACCTTTCGCGCCGAAAAGTCGAAGACCCGCCGGCACCTGACCGAATTCTGGATGGTGGAGCCCGAAGTCGCCTGGAACGACTCCGCGGCCAATATGCGGCTCCAGGAGGAATTCATCGCGTACATCGTCGGGCGCGCGCTCGATCGCGCCAAGGAGCACCTCAAGGAGCTCGAGCGCGACCCCAAGCCGCTGGAGAATGTCACCGCCCCCTTCTACCGCATCAGCTACACCGATGCGGTCGAGAAGCTCCGCGGGCTCGGCTCCGACATCACCTGGGGGAAAGACCTGGGCGGCGATGACGAGACCCTGCTCACCCAGCAGTACGACCGGCCGATCTTCGTGTTCAACTACCCCAAGGCGTTCAAGGCCTTCTACATGAAGGAGAACCCCGACGATCCGCGCACGGTCCTCAGCAACGACTGCCTCGCGCCCGAAGGGTACGGCGAGATCATCGGCGGCTCCCAGCGCGAGGATGACTACGACAAGCTGCTGGCCCGCATCGTGGCGCAGGGACTCGATCCCGCCCCCTATGCCTGGTACCTCGACCTCCGGAAGTACGGCACCTTCGTGCACTCGGGCTTCGGGCTCGGCCTGGAGCGGACGGTGGCGTGGATCTGCGGTGTGCCGCATATCCGCGAGACGATCGCGTTCCCGCGGCAAGTACATCGGCTGTATCCGTAGAAAAGCAGTTGGGAGTGAGGAGTTTGGAGGGGTGCACGGTCAAGATCTCGGCCCCGCACCCCTCCGAACTCCCTACTCCCGACTTTTCACCTCATCCCACCACTCATCCAGCTGCGCGAGCCCCGCGGTCGTCATGTCGACAGCGCGACTCTTCGCCAGCGCCTCGACCCCTTCGAAGCGCGTCCGGAACTTCTTGTTCGCCGCGTCGAGCGCCACGGTGGGCTGGACGCGGAGTTTTCGCGCGAGGTTCACCACCGCGAAGAGCAGGTCTCCGACCTCCTGGGCGACGGGATCGGAGCGGTCTCGCTCCGTCCCAAGGTCGGCTTGTGCGGACTCGGCCGCCTCGCCGTCCCGCCGTCTCGCCGACTCCGCTTCGTCCAGCACCTCCGCCAGCTCCTCCCGCACCTTCTCCGCCGGACCGACCGCATCGGGCCAGTCGAATCCGACCGAGGCAGCCTTCTGCTGGATCCGGTAGGCGGCCTGAAGCGAGGGGAGGGTAGGGGGGAGGCCGTCGAGGAGGCCCGACGGGGCGTCGGGCCCTCGGCGCTTGAGCGTTTCCCACGGCTCCTTGGGGCCGAGGTCGTAGAGGTGCGGGTGGCGCCGTTCCATCTTCCGGACGACCCGGTCGGCCACCTCATCGGGAGTGAACTCCCCGGTCTCCTCCCCCAGGACCAGCTGCCACGCGAGGTGAAGCATCAGGTCGCCCACTTCGTCCCGGATCTTGTCGGGATCCCCCTCGCCCAGGGCGTGGTCGAGTTCGAGCACTTCCTCGACCAGGTAGGGACGCAGGGTGGCCCGGGTCTGGACCCGGTCCCAAGGGCACCTTCTACGCAGGTCCCGGACGATGCCGAGAGCGCGTCCAAGCGCTGAATTGTCTTGCATTTAGCCTCCTTGGCCGGTATCATACCGGCCGCCCCGTGACCGCGTCAATCCAGCCCTCCGAAAGTCGTCCCGAGCGTAGCGAACGGACGCGCGCCTGGCTCGAAGTCGACCTCGCCGCACTCGTCGCCAACGCCCGCACCGTCGTTGCCGCTAGCGGTGTCCCCCTCCTCCCGATGGTGAAGGCGAATGGCTACGGCCTCGGGGCCGTCGCCTGCGCTCGCGCACTCGAGGCGGTCACTCCGTGGGGCTTCGGCGTGGCGACGGTCGAGGAGGCCGAAGAGCTCCGGGGGGCGGGGATCGCCCGGCCCATCGTCGTCTTCACCCCCTGGATCGCTGCGGGCGAGGAGCGCGGGATGGCGGATGAGGAGGTCCGGCGGGTCATCGGGGATGTCACCTCGCTGCGCGCCTGGCTCGGCGCCACCGATGCAGGGCGCACCACCCAAGACGCTCCCCTCTTCCACCTCGAGATCGACACCGGGATGTCGCGCGCCGGGATCCGGTGGGACGATCATGCCGCCCTGCAGCGGGCCGCGGCGCTCGTCGCCGACGCCTCCGGCTGGGAAGGGGTCTTTACCCATTTCCACTCCGCCGAGACCGACACCGGCGCCACCGACCTGCAGTGGGGTCGGTTCGTCGATGCCCTCCGCTGGTTCCCCCGGCGGCCCGCGCTGGTGCATGTGGCCAACAGCGCGGGCGCGCTCCGGGGCAAGGCGTTCGCCGCCGACCTGGTGCGGCCCGGCATCTACCTCTACGGCGGTAGCGTCGGGGAGTGGGCACCCGCGCCCCGACCGGTCGCCTGGCTCCAGGGCCGGGTCATTGGCCTCCGGCAGGTCACCACCGGTGACACGGTGAGCTACGAGGCCACCTGGCGCGCCGACGGGCCCACCTCGATCGCCACCGTCTCGTGCGGCTACGCCGACGGCCTCCTCCGCAGCGGCTCGAACCGGCTCCGGGTGGAAGTGAACGGCCTGGTCGTCCCCGTCATCGGCCGGATCACGATGGACATGACGATGGTCGCGGTCCCCTCGGGTGCAGTGGTCCTCGGCGACGTCGTCACCTTCTTCGGCGGGCTTGTCTCGCTGAACGACCACGCCGAGGCGATGGGCACCAACGCCTACGAATCGCTCACAGCCATCAGTGCCCGCGTTCCCCGGATCTACGCGTGACCCGACGCGCCGCTCTCATCGTTCTCGACGGACTCGGCATCGGCCCCGCCGCCGATACGGCGGCCTACGGCGATGCCGGATCGGACACGCTCGGCAACGTGCTCCGCAAGGTCGGCGGGGTGGACCTGCCCAACCTTGCGGCGTTCGGGCTTGGCAACATCGCGTCACTCCCGGGCGTCCCGCCCACCGACCGTCCGACGGCGGCGTGGGGCATGGCCGAGCCGGTGAGCGCGGGGAAGGACAGCACGACGGGGCACTGGGAGATGACCGGGTGCATCCTCGAGCGCCCCTTCCCGACCTTCCCGCACGGCTTCCCGGCGGAGCTGATCGCGGCCTTCGCGCGGGAGACGGGGCGACCGGTGCTCGGCAACGTGGTGGGGTCGGGGACGGCGATCCTCGACCGGTACGGTGAGGAGCATCAGCGCAGCGGCGGATGGATCGTCTACACGTCCGCCGATTCGGTCTTCCAGGTCGCCGCGCACGAAGAGATGGTCCCGCTCGCGGAGCTCTACGCCGCCTGTGCGGTCGCGCGGCGGCTCTGCGCGGGGGCGACCGGCGTCTCGCGGATCATCGCGCGGCCGTTCGTCGGCCGCCCCGGTGCCTGGGTCCGGACCGGCAACCGGAAGGACATCTCGCTCGAACCGACCAGCCCGACACTCATCGATCGGCTGGCCGAGGCGGGGCTCCCGCGACTCGGCATCGGCAAGGTGGACGATCTCTTCGCGGGGCGGAACCTTACCAGCACTCATACGCCGACCAATCCGGCGGCCTACGCGCTCATCGAGCGCGGGCTGCGGGAGATGGAACGGGGGCTGATGTTCGTGAACGTGATCGAGTTCGACCAGAGCTGGGGTCATCGGAACGACGTCCCCGGCTTCGTCCAGGGGCTCCGGGACCTCGACGCCGCGTTGCCGCGCATGTTGGCCCCGGTCCGGGAGGGAGACCTCGTTATCTTTACCGCGGATCACGGGAACGACCCGACCACTCCTTCGACCGACCACGCCCGTGAAGTGGTCCCGGTGCTCGCGTATGGCCCGCGGATCCGTCCGGTGCCGCTGGGCCGACGTCGGACCTTCGCCGATCTGGGGCAGACGATCGCCGAGCACCTCGGCGTGCCGCCGCTCCTGGCCGGGACCTCCTTCCTGCACGAGGTGACTGATGGCTGACGACCTTCTGATCGCGGCCGCGGTGGCGGCGAAGGCGTCGGCCTACGCCCCCTACTCGAATTTCCGGGTCGGTGCGGCGATCGAGACGGAAGACGGGCGGATCTTCACCGGCTGCAACGTGGAGAACGCCAGTTACGGCCTCACGATGTGCGCCGAGCGGGTGGCGGCAGGGGCCGCGGTGGCGGCGGGATCGACCCGCTTCGTGCGGATCGTCGTCGCGACGGACGTGGACCCGCCGAGCCCGCCCTGCGGCGCATGTCGGCAGGTGCTGTATGAGTTCGGCACCGAGGCCGCGGTGGAATCGGTGGGACCCAACTGGAATCGTCAGTGGCGGCTGTCGGAACTCCTTCCGTCCGCCTTCGACAAGGACTTCAAGAGAAAATGAAATTGCGTCTTCGACTTTCCCTGCTGGCGGCCCTGGGACTCGGCGTGGCGATGGCAGGCTGCCAGGAGCAGCTGACCGCGCCCGGGATCTGCCCCGCGACCTGTCCGGGGGGCACCCCGGTGCTCCGGGACACCGTGCTCGATGCCTTGCCCGGCGCCGACTCGACTCATGCGGGGTACATCCTCCGGGGCGCGACCGCGGCCGGGCTGCGCGTGGCCAACGGGCTCGTCGGCGCGACCGACTACGGCGTGGTCAGGTTCCTCCCCCGTGAGGATTCGCTCTTCGTCCGGGATACGGGACGGACCTACACGATCGACTCGGTGGCGCTCGAGGTGACCCTCCTGGCGCGCGACACCACCGCGAGCGGGATCCGGCTCGCGCTCCATCGGCTGCCCGCGACCACCGATTCGGGGGTGGCATTCGCCACGGTGGATGCCGCGGTGATCCCGGGGACCCTGATCGATTCGGTCACGATCGCCGACAGCATCCGTGCCTCGTTCAAGTATCGCTTCGTCTTCCAGGGAAGCACGCTCGCGGTGGTCGACATCCCGGCGGCCGACAGCGGCGTCCTCGCGATGGCGCTCGCGATCTCGGGCGGCACGGCGACGGGGGTGCGGATGGGCGGGATCGGGAGCGGGATCGGCGTCCCGATCTTCCGGACCTACGTGACCCTCAACGTGCCCGACA
Organism: Gemmatimonadota bacterium; assembly: GCA_031365045.1. Classification (GTDB taxonomy): domain Bacteria; phylum Gemmatimonadota; class Gemmatimonadetes; order Gemmatimonadales; family GWC2-71-9; genus CAMLHU01. The sequence goes on from JANLXK010000040.1 coordinate 8,761, forward strand.
CCGCGACCGCGGTGAAGCAGCAGACGATCGTCCGGGGCCCGAAGTTCTCGACCTTCGTCTCCAACACCACCGCGCCGGCCGCCGACTCCGCGATCCTCGCGATCGGCACGCCGGCCGGGGCGCGGGCCCTCATTCGGTTCCCCTGGCCCGCGTACCTCCGTGACTCCGCGCTGCTCGCCCGCGCGACCCTGGAGCTGGTGCCGGCGCAGGCCATCGATGGCCTTCCGGGAGACAGCGCCTTCATCCGCATCCACGGGGTGCGCGCCGACTTCGGCGCGAAGAGCCCCATCACCGGGGTGGTCGGCACCCGGGGGCTGGCCTTCAGCTCGCTCGACACGGTCCGGGTCGACGTGATCAGCGAGGTCCAGTCCTGGCAGGCCCGACGCCTGCCGCACCCGCCCGTGCTCGTGGTGATCCTCACCCCGGAAGGGACGAGCTTCACGGAGCCGCGGTTCTATTCGACGCGCGAAGCGGTGGCCGCCCGACGTCCGCGCCTCCGAGTCACGTACCAGGCCCCCTTCGACTTCGAGAGGCCCTGAGTGCGGCGCCTCCTGGTGTTCGCTTCGCTGGCGCTCAGCGCGAGCCTTGCCTTCATCGCGTTCCCCGCGATCCTTTCCGCGCAGTCCAGCCAGTTCGGCATCCGGGGTCTGGGCTATCCCAACCTCCCCTACAGCAGCCGCGCGCGCGCGATGGGGGGTGGTTCGGGGCTCTTCGATCCCGAGTCGGGGCTCAATCCGGCGTCGCTCGTCTACCTGACCGAGATGACCGCTGGGTTCTCGTTGCTCAACGACCGGCGCAACGTCGAGAGCCCCGCCGGGACGGGCAACGTACGGAGCATGCGCTTCCCGCTCTTCTCGATCACGAGCCCGATCCGCAAGCTCCCGATCACGGTCGGGGTCGGTGTCTCGACCTTCCTGGCGCGGGACTTCTCCGCCTCCTTCCGCGACACGATCGACATCCGGGGCGTCCCGACCGAGACCGTCGACACCCTGACCTCCACCGGCGGGATCAGCGACCTCCGCGCCACCATCGTGTGGCGGGTCGACCCGCGGACCGCGGTCGGCGGGGCGATACATGCCTTCTCCGGGGTCGAGCGGATCTCCCGCGTGCGCTACTTCCAGGACACCGGGTACGTCTCGATCCAGGAGAGTTCCGAGGTCTCGGCCGACGGCGTCGGCTTTGACATCGGGTTCATCAAGCGGCTGTCCGCCCGCCTGAGCCTCGCCGGCGTGCTGCGGACCGACGGGCATCTGTCGCCCCGCCGCGACTCCCTCACGGCGACAGAGTACCGGGTCGACCTGCCGGTGAGCGTCGCCGTCGGGGCGCAGTGGCGTCCCGGTCTGCGGCTCCTGCTGGCGGGACAGGCGCGCTGGCAGGGGTGGGGCTCGTCCGATGCCGACCTCAAGGCGGTCGGCAGCACCGGTGCCAGCGACACCTGGGAACTGGGCTTCGGGGGAGAGCTGATCCGTCATCTCGACCGCCCGGCGCGGCTTCCAGTCCGCTTCGGCGTCCGCCACCTGACCCTTCCGTTCCCGCTCCTCCCCGGTGGCCGCCCTTCCGAGTCCTCGGCCTCGCTCGGCACCGGGATGACGTTCAAGGACGGGATGGGTGGGATCGACGTCGCACTCGAACGGGTCTGGCGGTCCGAGGGGTCCGACTTCTCGGAACGCGCGTGGCTCTTCTCCCTGACCGCCACCCTCCGCCCCAACCGGCGGAGCCGCTGACCCTCGCATGTCCCCCCGCGTCTACATCGAGACCTACGGCTGCCAGATGAACGTGGCCGACTCCGAGCTGATGTTCGGGGTCCTCGCGCGGGCGGGGTACGAGCGAGTGGAGGCGCCCGGCGAGGCGGAGGTGATGCTGGTGAACACCTGCGCCGTGCGTGACAACGCGGAGCAGCGCGTGATCGGCCGGGTGGGAGAACTCCAGCGTCACAAGCGTCCCGGCGACATCCTCGGCGTGGTGGGCTGCATGGCGCAGCGCCTCGGTCCGGTGCTCCTGGAGCGGGTGGCCAAGGTCGACCTGGTCGTCGGCCCCGATGCGTATCGGAACCTCCCGAGCCTCCTGGCGCAGGCCGGGGCGGGGGAGCGCCTGCACGACACCGAGTTCCGGTCCTGGGAGCATTACGAGGACGTGCCCCCGGTCCGTGAGGCGGGGGCCACCCAGTTCGTCACGGTCCAGCGGGGCTGCGATTATCGGTGCACCTTCTGCATCGTTCCGACGACACGTGGACCGGAGCGGAGTCGTAAGCTTGAGGATGTGGTGCGGGAGGTCCGCGATCTCGCGGCCCACGGCACCACGGAGGTGACGCTCCTTGGGCAGACGGTCAATTCCTGGACGGACGGCACGCACCAGTTCGGTGCGCTCCTCCGCGCCGTCGGCGCGGTGGACGGGATCCGGCGTGTGCGCTTCACCAGCCCGTACCCGACCGATTTCACCGACGAGGTCATCGCCGCCATGGCCGAGGTGCCCTCGGTGTGCGAGCACGTGCATCTGCCGGCGCAGAGCGGGAGCGACAGCTGCCTCAAGCGGATGCTCCGGCGCTATCGGCGCGCCGAGTATCTCGACGTCGTGGCGCGGCTCCGCGCGGCGATCCCCGGGATCACCTTCTCGACCGACCTCATCGTCGGGTTCCCGGGCGAGACCGAGGCGGAGTTCCAGGACACCCTCTCGCTCGTGGCCGAGGCGGGATTCGACGAGGCGTATACGTTCAAGTACTCTCCGCGCGAGGGCACGCCGGCGGTCCGGATGCAGGGCCACCTGGATGACGCCGTCGCGTCGGAGCGACTCGACCGCCTCATCGCCGTGGTGCGCGGCCAGTCCCGCCGGCGGAACATCACCCGGGTGGGGACGGTCCACGAGGTCCTGGTGGAGCGAGTCGCGAAGCGAGGGGAAATGCTCCTCGGACGGACGCGCACCAATCAGATGGTCCTGCTCGACCTGCCGGAGAGCGCCATCGGCGACTATCGTACCGTACGCCTCTCCGGCACCACCGGCTCCACGTTCACTGGCGAACTCCTCTCCGGCGCTCCCTCCCTGGCGGTCCTGTGATCCGAAACGTCGTCTACGAGCACGTCACCGAGCACTACAAGACGCTCAAGGCCCGGTTCCCGACCTTCTGCGGGTGCTCGCTTTGCGAGTCGGACGTCCAGGTCTTCGCCCTCAACCGCCTCGCGCCGAAGTACGTCGCGAACAAGGGGGGCGGGATGCTTGCCGAGGTCGAACTCGAACTGGGGCAAGGGGGCACCGACATCGACATCACGTTGATGGAGGGCTTCCGCAAGGTCGGGGCGGCGCCGCGCTGCGGGGCGAAGCCTTCCACCCTCCCCTGAACCAGTCCGTCCGGAGGTGGTCGTGAGACCGCCGCCGGTGTTGTTGCTGCTGCTCGCCTTCGGGGCCGGTCTCGCGACCGGCCTCGCGCG
>JANLXK010000051.1:0-11522 GCA_031365045.1 Gemmatimonadota bacterium
GAGGTCGGGACCGGTGATGCGGGTGAGCATCTTGATCCCCTTCTGCTCCGCCAGGATGTGCGCGGTCTCGCTGACCTCCTGCACCAGCGCCTGGAGGTCGGTGCGCTCCACGGCGAGCTCCACCTTCCCTTCGTCGGCGCGCGCGAGGGTGAGGAGGCTTTCGACCATCTCCCCCATCTGGTTCACCTGGCCCAGCGCCTCATCCAGCCCTTCGATCGCCTCAGCGGGGAGGTTCTGGTGTTTGAGCGCCCGTTCGATCCCGGCGCGGAGCACCTGGAGCGGGGTCTTGAGCTCGTGGCTGGCGTCGGCGGTGAAGCGCCGCAGGGCGCCGAAGCTGGTCTCCAGCCGTTCCAGCATGCTGTTGGTCGAGACCGCCATCCGGTACAGCTCATCCTGGGAGAAGGGGACCGCCAGGCGGCGATGCAGGTCGGTGCCGCCCGTGATCGCCTCGATCTCGTCGAGCATCGGGTCGAGCGGCTGCAGCGCGCGGCCGGCCAGGAGCCAGCCGAGCCCGCTGGCGAGGACCAGGAAGAGCGGTCCGAGGACGACGAGCGAACGGAGCAGGTCGTCCGGTCCGTACTCCACATTGTCGGTCTTGGTCGCGACCAGGACCGCGGTGACCTCGCCGCCGGCCTCGGTCAGTGGCGCCACTCGGTAGCGGACCCCTGGGGTGATCCCCTGGATGGTGAGGTTGCTCCCCATCTCGGCACCCGGATGGGCGCGGAGGGGCGCGGTGAGCGCGTCGAGCTGGGCCGAGCTCAGCGCGCGGACCGCTTCCGAGGCGTAGAGGATGCGGTCGTTCCGCCCCGCGACGACGAGGTAGTCGCGGAACCCCTCGAACGAGGCGGAGACGTCGCTGGAGAGGGTCGGGAGGGTGTCGCCCACCATCGCGCCCCGGGCCGTGACGCGCCCGAGGATGCGCTGCGACTCGGAGAGCCAGCTCCGCGCGAAGCTCACCTCCTCCACCAGCCGCTTGTCGAGCTCGGCCGGGATCGACTGCTTCCGGTCGAAATAGAGCCCGGCACCGAGCGCGAAGATCGCGACCGAGAGGGCGATGGTGTACCAGAAGGCGAGTTTGTCGCGAAGCGTATTCATCGATCGCTGGGAAAGGGGGCGGAGACCGGGCCTAAGTATGCGTCTTGGGGCGCCGAATGCGCCAGTCCTGACGGGTGTTGGGTGTAGCGTGTTGGGTGTTGGGTGTTGGGTGTTGGGTGTTGGGTCCCGGAGGTGGGAAGTGCAACTCACCACGCAACACACAACACGCAACACACCGTCACGCCTTCACGACGTAGCCGACGCCCCGCACCGTGTGGATGAGTTTCTTGGAGGCGCTGGCATCCACCTTCTTGCGGAGCCGGTTGATCACCACGTCGACGATGTTGGTACCGGGGTCGAAGTGATAGTCCCAGACGTACTCGGTGATGAGGGTCCGGCTCATCACCCGGCCGGGGTGGCGCATGAGATACTCGAGGACGAGGTACTCCTTGGGCGTCAGGTCGAGCAGGTGCCCGCCCCGGCGGACCTCCCGCGCCCCGACGTCGAGCACCAGGTCGTCGAGCTGCAGCACCGGAGGCGCCACCTCGCGCGGCCGGCGGGAAAGGGCCTCGACCCGCGCCAGCAGCTCCTCGAACGAGAACGGCTTGGTGACGTAATCGTCGGCCCCGGCCCGGAGCCCCGCGACCTTGAACTCGACCGAATCCTGCGCCGTCAGCATCAGGACCGGCGTGGTGACGCCGCGGTCGCGCAGGGTGCGGACGATCTCGAGCCCGGTCATCCCCGGGAGGCGCAGATCCATCACGATGACGTCGTAGTGCCCGCTCGACGCCACGCGCAACCCTTCGAGCCCCTCGTCGACGAGGTCGGCGGTGAAGCGCTGTTCTTCGAGGCCGTGCTTGACGTACTGGCCAACCGTGCGGTCGTCCTCGATGACCAGGATCTTCACGGGCGAAGGGCCGGTTCGATGGGAAGGTAGACGCGGAAGGTGGACCCCTGCCCCGGCACGCTGTCCACCGCGATCCGGCCGCGGTGCTGCTGGACGATCCCGTAACAGATCGAAAGGCCGAGCCCGGTGCCACGGCCCGGCGGCTTGGTGGTGTAGAACGGCTCGAAGATCTTCGAGAGTTCCGCCTCGGCCATCCCCGACCCGCTGTCGCGCACCTCGGCCATCACCTCGTCGGCGCGGTCGGGGTTGCGGGCGGTGCGGACGCCGATGACGCCCCCCTTCCCTTCCATCGCGTCGACCGCGTTGAGGAGGAGGGCCATGAGCACCTGCACCAGCTGTTCCTGGTTGGCCGCGATGTCGGGGAGGTCGAGCGCGAGCTCGCGCTGGACCGTCATGCGCTTGAACCGCTGGTGGTGCTTGAGGAGAAAGAGCACATCCTCGACGACGGACGAGAGGTTGACCGGCCGGCGGGTAGTGGCCTTGGGACGCGAGAAGTCGAGCAGGCCATCGACGATCTCGGTGCAGCGCTGTACCTCCTTGTCGATGATCTCGAGGTACTCGCGCGCCTGCGCCACCGGCATCTCGCCCCGGTCGGCCAGGCGGCCGCTCAACGCCTCGACGCAGGCGCCGATGGTGGCCAGCGGGTTGTTGATCTCGTGCATCACGCCGGCCGCGAGCTGGCCCACGGCGGCGAGTTTCTCCGACTGGAGGATGCGGGTCTGCGCCACCCGCCAGTCGGTGAGGTCCTCGCCGATGGTGATGACGTGGCTCACCTCGCCCCGGCCGTCGCGCATCGGGATCTTGGAGATGCGGTACGAGCGCAACTCCCCGTCGGTGTGCGCCTCGAGCTCCACCTGCAGCGTGCGCCCGGCGCGGAAGACGCTGTCGAACTCGGACTTCAGCACCTGCGGGTCCTGCCGGCTGAGGACCTCGAACACGGGGCGCCCCATCGCCTCTTCGCGCGGCAGGCCCTGGATCCCGATCTCGCGCATCCGGTTCCAGAGGGTGACCCGGTATTCCCGGTCGACCACGTAGAGGCCGATCGGGAGGGAGTCGATGACCTGGGCGATGAAGCTCCGCTGTTCCTCGATCTCCTTGGCTCGGAGCGCCACCTCCTGGGCGAGGTCTTCGGAGAGCTCGATCGACGCGAGGAACGGTGCCATGATGTCGGCCGCGATCTGGAGCACCTCGAGGCGATCCTCCGGCAGCGGATCGAGGGTCCGGGCCTCCAGCATCCCGAGGCGTTCCCCTTCGTGCACCAGGTTGAACCGGTATGCGGTGGGTTCGCGGTCGTCGATCAAGGCCTGGAGGGCACTCGAATTCCGCCGGCCGGGGACCCGGTCGTTGGGAGGCGAGACGATGGCGCGGAAGTCGGTGGCCGTCGGTTCCCGCAGCCAGATCGCCACCTCCTGCGCCGGCAGGCCCCGGTACAGGAGGTCGGCCACGCCGGTGAGCGTGTCCTCGGGGCCATCGCCGGCCGAGAGCAGCTTGGCGACGGCACCGAGGAGGCTCGGGCCGCGGATGGGGGTGATGGGCGTCGTGGTCACGCGTGGGCTCGGGGGGCTGTCCGGGATTCCGTAAAGTAACCCGCGCTCGGCGGGAGCGCCGCCGCAGCGAGGGTGGCGGCGAGGGCGAGCAGCCCGAAGAGCAGCATCCGGAGGCGCACAGCGCCCCCCACCCCCGGCGTGGCAGGGTCCTTCAGCTGCCACGCCTGGCCCCGGGACGCGATCGCCACGACCCAGGCGCCGGTGCTGTCCCGCGCCACGAGGGAATCACGCGTGACCGGATCGAGCGGGACCGCCGTCACCTCGAACCCCGGCCCCAGGTGTGCGACGAGGGCCTGCGGCAGCCGGCGGCCCACGGCGGTGACCTCGAGGACCCGGCGCGCGCGCAGGAGGTCGGCATCGGTCGCCGCGAGCTCCGAACGGTCGACTGCGCGGAACTGTCCCACGACCCCGCCGGCCACCACCGCCAGCGTGACGGTGACCAAGAGCGCATGCGCTCGCCGTCGCCGCGCGAACGCACCGACCAGGATCGCGGCGATGATCGCTGCGGCGGCGACGGTCCCGCTGACCGCCACCATCGCCCGCTCCACCCGCCCCGGCACGGTCTCCCACGCCGCCACGCTCCCCCGGACGGTGCCATCCGGATCGACCAGCGCGGCCACCGCCGCGTCGGTGCCGGCGGTGTCACCCGGGAGGAGCGGCGTCCCGTCGAGCCAGACCTGCATGCCGCCGGTCCAGAACCTTGCCCCGGCCAGGGTGCCCGCCGCCGAGAGGAGCCGCGCGTCAGCGCCGAGGCGGCCGGGACGATCGAGCGGCGCCACCGTGGGGAGGTAGGCCGCCACCAATGCCGCCGCGCGCCGGTCGGAGAGTGCCAGCCGTGCCGAGCGGGCCGCGGCGGCTTCGCGCCAGAGAGCGGCGAGGGCCAGGAGGGCCACCACCGCAAGCCCCCCGCGCCACTGCCTGAGCGAGCGCCCGTTCAGGAGCGGCCCACCGTGGTGGCGGCAAGCACGATCCACCCACCGTCGGTCCGACGGAGGAGGAGATGTTCGTACCGGGTCGTGTCGCGGGTGCTGTCGGCGCTCACCCGCCGGCGCTCGCGCAGCGTCACCCAGACCGAGGCCAGGTCGCGCCGCACCTCGGTGGCCCGGCCGATCACGGTCAGCCCGACCGAGTCACCCGCCACCGCGTTCCGGCTCCGATAGTGCTCCGCCACGGCGGCTTGCACCGTCGCAGTCGTGCGCGCCACCCCGGCCGGTGGACGGGTCTCGATCCGGCAGGCGGCCAGGGCCAGAAGCGCGGCCACGGCGAGGGGACGAGGAAGGATCACGGGGGAATTATAGCGCCGTCCCCTGAGGACACGCTTCGATCGGACGACCGGACGGGGCTGCGAAAGGGCGAAAGCGCTTCTCCTTGCCGGGATGCCGGCATCATGCACCCGAAAAAATCCTTGATCTTGTGGGTGCAGGGATGCAGGCATCCATCCGTGATCTGGGTTTTCGCTCCTTCGCGCTTTCGCAGCCCCCTCGCTCCGCCGGTCGGGATCCAACTCACGCGACCCAGACCGCCTCGACCTCCCCTTCGGCGGTGAATCGGACCGTGGGCCCCGGGAGCTGTTCCCCATCCATCAATACCCCGGTCGCCGCGAAGTCCAGTCGCGGTGCGAGCTCCACCACGATCGGCGGACCGCGCGTCACGCGGACCTTCACGGCGATGCCGGTCGGGCGCCGCTTGATCCGGACATCCAGCGACGTGTCACCGATGCGGAGCCGCTCCAAGGTCATCTCCGGCCAATCCTTCGGGAGCTCAGGGGCCAGGCGCACCGTACCCCAAAGCGCGTCGGGGATGATGTGCCATCGGCGCATTGCGGGAGTGAACTGGTCGGCGGTGATCCACCCGGGAGTGAACTCGCTGATCGCATCGAGCCCGACGATCTCACCCAACCACTCTACCGCTGCGTAGTCCCCCAACGCATCCGCCACCTCCAGAAGATCCAGGACCGCGTCCTCGTGGGCGGGGCGCGCCCGCTCCGGGAGCACGAAGATCCGAAAGCCTTCTTCCGCGTCTCGGACGGATTGCATCAGGCGGCTCCAATGTCGGCGCACGAAATCGTCGGTGCCGGCCCAGGCGGCATAGGCCGCGAACAGCTGGCGTCGGACAGGGTCATTCAGTGGCGCGCGCAGGGTATCGCGCACTGGTTCCCGGAGCCCGAGAGACAACAGGATGAGGCCGTCATCATAGGGCTCGGCCAGGATGCGGCCGCCACCCCGTCGTGCGTGCAGGCACGAATCCCATTCGAGCTTGTCGAATTCGACCTGGAGGTCCTCATCAGGGTCGGGGGTCGAGACCTTCACCCCGATGGACGAGAGCATCGCGTTATGACGCACCTGCTGAGCCACGACCCCGGCGACCCCTTTGCGCGCCAGGCCCCGGAGGGTCTGGTCGCGATCCTCCTCCGACCACGCCCCCACGACCACAAGCCGTAGCCGATCGTGCCCGCGCGCGAACAGGCGAAGCCGCCCACCCTCCTCGCGCGCCTCGACCACGCCGCCGTAGCACGACACCAGAAGCTCGTCCGAGGGTGGTTCCCCGCCGAGCCATAGCCGCGAGCCATCCTCGGTTCGCTCATAGTGCACCATCTCGGCGCGAAAGCGCACATCCGCCATCAACTGGAGCGGCCCGGAGGATCCAACCTCCCAGACGAAGAGAGGCTCCTCCAGTGCGACCAGCCGGCGATCACGCAGTTCGAGCGGCCCCAGGACCGCGAGCCGCTCGAGCTTCACTCCCTCATAGAACTCCACGCGCTCTCCGCCCTGACGCGCGCGCCTTCCCGTCGTGAGATCGCTGCCCGGGGCCTCCCATGGATCGTCAAGCGGTGGAAGGGCCGGGGGAGGCTCGAGCGGATACGGGATCAGCACTCAGCCCAGCTTGGCGAGCTCCGCGAGCAGCTCCGCGTTGCTCCGCTTGTGACCCAACTCGGCCTCCATCCAGGTCCACCGGATCGTGCCGGCCTTGTCGATCACCACGTAGGCCCGCCCCGAGACGAAGATCTCTTCGATCAAGACGCCGTACAGGCGGGAGACCTCCCGCTTCTCGTCGCTCAGGAGGTCGATCGTCATCCGCTCCTTGGCCTTGAACTCCCGGAGCGCGTAGAACGAGTCGCAGCTGATCCCGAAGACCACCGTGTCGGCCGAGGCGAACTGCGAGTAGTCGGTGCCGAAGTCGCAGAGCTCGGCCGTGCAGGTGCGCGAGAAGGCCCAGGGGAAGAACGCGAGCACCACGTTCTGCTTCCCGCGGTAGCTCGACAGCGTGACCGGCTTCCGCTGGTCATTGACGAGCGTGAAGTCCGGCGCCGTCGAGCCGACGGCGGGGAGGGTGGCGGTGAAGGGCATGGTGTCCGTGATATCGAAAGGTCGAAGGTGACCAGTGACCGGTAACCAGTGACCGGGCCCAAGGCGAGATCTCGACCCAGGCCCGGTCACCGGTCACGGGTCACGGGTCACTTGGACGTGAGGCGCTTGGCCACCACGTCCCAGTTCAGCACGTTCCACCACGCCGCCATGTAGTCGGGCCGGCGGTTCTGGTACTTGAGATAGTAGGCGTGCTCCCAGACGTCGCATCCCAACACCGGGAACTTCCCGTCCATGAGCGGACAGTCCTGGTTGGGCGAGCTCTCGATGGTGAGGGCGCCGTCCTTGCCGCGCACCAGCCAGGCCCAGCCGGACCCGAAGCGGGTGGCCCCGGCCTTCTGGAACGCCTCCTTGAACTTGGCCAGGTCGCCGAAGCTCTTGGTGATGGCGTCGGCCAGCGGACCCTTCGGCTCCTTGGCACCCCCCGGGGTCATCAACTCCCAGAAGAGCGAGTGATTGTAGTGACCGCCGCCGTTGTTGCGGACCGCCGTGCGGATCGCCTCGGGGACGGCGTTGAGATCACCGATCAGGGCTTCGATGCTCTTGGACTGGAGCGCGGCGTGGGGTTCGAGCGCGGCATTGAGGTTGGTGACGTAGGCGTTGTGATGCTTGCCGTGGTGGATCTGCATCGTCAGCGCGTCGATATGCGGCTCGAGCGCATCAGGCGCGTACGGGAGCGGAGGGAGCGTGAAGGCCATACGAGACTCCGGAGGAAGTGCAACTGGAGAATTCGGGTTTCGCTAGCTGAATATGAAAGAGCGTCAGGTGTGGGTCAACATAGGCCGCTCACCACGGAGTATCGGAGTGACACGGAGAGGCACGGAGAAGAATGATGTGGCCTCAGGGTGAGCCTCGCCTCTGCGACCAAAAATACTTGCAGTTCTCCGTGGATCTCCGTGACCCTCCGATCCTCCGTGGTGAACTACGGTCGCTCACCCGGACGGAACAATGCCACACCCGCGATCACCGCGACGACGGTCAGGAACGTCTCGCCGCGGAGCGCGCCCGGGAGCACCGCCGCGAGCGCGGGGATGAGCGCCACCCCGGCGAGCTGCCGCCGGTCGAGCCCGGGGATCGGCGGGTGGTAGTCCGACAAGCGCATCAACGCCACAAGCGACGCCAGTACGAAGAGCGCCCAGGTCCCCCGCTGTCCCGAGGTGACCGCGAGCACGCCGAGCGCGGCGGTGTACTCCCCCACCCGACCAGTCGCCGCGGCGTGGAGCGCGGCGAAGGCGGCCACGAGGGCGAAGAGCGGCGCCGCATGTTCGATCCCGATCGGGATGAGCCCCACCCCCCAGCGGAGCAGCAACGCCCCACCCACCAGCGCCAGCGCGCTCCCCGGCCCCGCCCCATGGAAGGGCCAGAGCCCGAGCAGCGACCAGACGCCCAAGCCGAGGATCAGGGCGAGCAGCGCCTCCGCGGTATCGCTGAGCGGCGCGTCGAGGATCTCGGGGAAGTGGAGCGGGAGGTCGGCCCCGGCGATCGTCACTACGAACCAGGTGAAGGTCAGCAGCGAGATCGCCACCACGATCGGCTGTACCGGGAGCGCGGGCGCGCGTCCCGCCTCCCGCGCAAGACGATGCGCCGCGACCACGGTGACGAGCGCCGCGATGACCGCGACGAAGAGGTAGCCGCTCCAGAGCAGGGCCACGACACCGGCGAGCGCCACGCCCCAGACGATCCGCCGACCGCGCTCTTCGAGGCAGGGCCCCGGCGTCGGTTTCCGTGCCAGCCATCGGTCGTCCACCCACTTGAACCCGCGCGCCGCGCGCGTGAACGGCAGCACCAGTACCAGCACCACACCGGTCCCGCCGAGCCCGAGGGCGGCGATGAGCCCGCGCCAATTTCCGCCGACGAGCAGGGGCCATGCCCGGTACAGCACGTAGAGCAGGATCACCGCGGCCAGGGTGATCGCGAGATTCACGGCGACCGGCCCCGCTGGGTGCAGTGCCAGTGTCTGCTCCTCCTGCGATGCGGCCCAGCCGCCGAACGCGATGCAGGACACACCGAGCCAGACGAAGCCGGCGCTCACCGAGAGGAACGTGTCGGGTGCCGAGGCGAGGGTCGCCCAGTCGGGGGCGGCGCTCGCGACGCCGAGGATGATGAGAAAGGCGCCGACGGTGGACCACCCAACGGCGCGCCTGCTCCCGCTACCCAGCAGAGGGAGGATCGTCAGGGCATCGAGCGCCGCGAGCAGGTCGTTCGGCATCACCCTTCGAGGGTGGCGAGGAACTTCGGCGCTCGGCGCTGTTTGGTGGCCTGCTCGTACGAGAAGGCGTAGCCGAGCAACTTCGCCTCGGTCCAGGGGAGGCCCATGAAGCTCAAGCCGATCGGGAGCTCGTGCAGCCACCCCATCGGCACCGTGACGTGGGGATATCCCGCCACCGCGCAGGGGGTGGAGCTCGAGCCGCCGAAGTGGTCACCGTTGAGGAGGTCGGTGGTCCAGGCGGGGCCGCCGGTGGGAGCGACGAGCACGTCGAGCTGATGCTGGGCCATGATCTTGTCCATGCCCTCGCGCCTTGAAAGGCGCACACAACGGGCGCGGGCATCGAGGTACTTCTTGTCGGTGAGGGGTCCACACGCCTGCGACTTGAGGAAGTCCTCCTGCCCGTACCACGGCATCACCCGGTCTTTGTTGTCGCTGTTGAAACGGATCAGGTCCTCAAGCGTCTTCATGCGGGCGTTGGGGCCGAAGGCGGCGAGGTAGGCGTTGATCCCCACCTTGAACTCGTAGTGCAGCACCGTCCCCTCATCGCGGCCGTAGTCGTCGATGTGGGGGATGTTGGCCGGATCGATGATCACAGCGCCGAGCTGCTTGAGGACATCGAGCGACTCGTTGAAAACGCGATCGGTATTCACGTCATAGCCGGTGAGGCTCTGGCGCACCACACCGATGCGCGCGCCCTTCAGCGCGTCCACTTTGAGATAGGACGCGGTGTCGGCCAGCGCAGCGCCCCGCGCCACCGGTGTGCTCGCGTCGCGCGGATCCGCGCCCTGGATGGCGGCGAGGAGGAGTGCCGCATCCGTCACGGTGCGCGTCATCGGTCCCGCGGTATCTTGGCTCGCGCTGATCGGGATGATCCCCGCTCGGCTCACCATCCCGATCGTCGGCTTCACACCGACGAGACCGCAATTGTTCGATGGGCAGACGATCGACCCGTCGGTCTCAGTGCCGATGCCCACCGCAGCGTAGTTGGCCGCGATCGACGCGCCGGTACCGGAGCTCGACCCGCAGGGGTTCCGGTCGAGCACGTACGGGTTCCGCACCGCGCCTCCTCGGCTCGACCACCCGCTGGTGGAGTGGTCGCCGCGGAAGTTGGCCCACTCGCTCAGGTTCGCCTTGCCGAGGACGATGGCACCGGCGGCGCGGAGGCGGGCGACCACGGTCGAGTCCTGCAGCGCGATGCTCCCTTCGAGCGCCAAGGAGCCCGCAGTGGTCGTCATCTTGTCGTGGCTGTCGCAGTTGTCCTTGACGATGACCGGGACGCCGTGGAGGGGGCCGCGGAATCGTCCCGAGCGGCGGGTCTGGTCGGCGTCGCCCGCGATGGCGAGCGCATCGGGATTGAGATCGAGCATCGCCCGGAGGGTGGGACCCTGGCGGTCCATCGCCGCGATGCGATCGAGATAGAGCTGGGTGACCTGCACCGAGGTCCAGCGGCCGGAGGCGAAGCCTGATTGGAGATCGGCGAGGGTGACTTCTTCCAACTCGAAGGAGGCGCCGAGGGCGGCGCGACCTCGCGCAGCCGGTGCGGCGGTCGGAACAGCGGCTACTGGCTGCTGGCTTCTGGTGAATCCTGGGATCGCGGAAGAGGCCACAACCCCGACCGCGGAGGCGTGGAGGAAGTCGCGACGGGAGAGATCACCCATGGTGGGCTCCTGACGATGCCATTTGTGGGACGGAGATATAGAGGAGGGAATGGAGGGTACCGGGTTCGAACCGGTGACATCCACGTTGCAAACGTGGCGCTCTACCAGCTGAGCTAACCCCCCTCGCGGCAGGTGGGCCAGAGGGCCGGTGGGCCAACTGCCTGCGCAAAGGCAATCTAGTAGCACCTTCTCGCCTCACCACCCCAGGATCCGACTACCTGACCGCCCCACCACCAGACCACCCTTGACAGTGATTAACTAAACGATTAATTAAGTGCCCATGACGCAGCCCACTACCACCGATCCCGCCGCCCGGGACACCATCCTTGCCGCCGCGACCGAACTCTTCGCGGCACAGGGGTTCTCCGGCACGACGATCAAGGAGATCGGGGCCAAGGCGAAGGTCAACTCTGCCCTCCTCTACTACTACTTCGAGGACAAGGAGGGACTCTACCGGGCGGTGCTGACCCATCTCATCGGCACCATCAGCAAGCAGATCGGCGCTTCCCACACCGACGCCCCCTCCCCCGAGGAGGGGGTCCGCCGCTTCGTCACGACCCAGGCCGAGCGCTTCTTTGCCAACCGCACCTTCGCTCGGCTCCTCCTCCGCGAATTGATGGACCACGGCGCCGTGCACCTCGAGGTCCCCCTCAGCGCCGTCATCGCCAACGCCTTCCGCCCCCTCGGCGAGATGATCATCGCTGGCCAGCAGAGCGGCGTCTTCCGGCGCGAGCTCGACCCCCGCTTCGCGGTGCTCTCGACCGTCTCGCAGGTCGCCTACTTCACCCTCGCACAGCCGTT
>JANLXK010000124.1:0-2102 GCA_031365045.1 Gemmatimonadota bacterium
AGGCAGGTGAACTTGTACAGACCGGCCGGAGCGCCCGCGAACGAGATCGTGTAGGTCTCGCCCTGGGCCAGGATCAGGTTCGACGCAAGGGGACCCATCCGGTTCGGCATGTTGGCGTCGAGGATCGCCGCCCCGCCGGCCGGGATGCTGTCCGCGTAGAACTGGATGTTGTGGGCCATCGCCTGAGCGTTCATGAACTTCACGGCGTCGCCGCTCTTGATGGTCATCTCGGCGGGCACGAACCGGTACTCCGCCCCGACCTGCGTCATCTGGATCTCGTGTACCATCCCCGTCGCCGTCGCCGCCGCCGGAGCGGCCGCCTGCTCGGCCGGCTTCTCGCCGCCGCCGCACGCCGCCACGATCAGCACTGCACCCGCCACAAACCAGTTCGCGCGCATACCTTACCTTGCCTCCGAATACGGATTCGTTGAATGAGTCCCGGTCACGCCGGCCGCCACTGGGCCAGCCCCTTGTGAACGAGTTCACAAATATACCTTGATGCCCAGACCCCGGCGAGTGGGAAGAGTACTGAAGACCCCACCCCCCTGCCCCTCCATGGGCCCCCAGTGCCGCCAGCTCGACGTCACCCTCAAGGTCGGGAGGCTGGAAGAAGGGATCCCTTCCCTCGACCACGAGGGGACCTGGCTCCTGGGACACACCCAGCAGATCGATTTCGCCGTGCCCCGAGAGGTGGACCAGGAGCTTCTGGTCGATGCCACCCTTCACCTCCGCTGCCGGCACCTCAAGCGGGAGGGGTCGACCGAACGGTGTGCCGCCCACGGTTATTCCCGCCGGGCCCCCGCCAAGGCCGCACGACCAGACCAGCCCCGGCGGCTCGGCCCAGATGAATTCGTCCTCCTGGAGGGGCTGAAGCCGGTGCCGCGCCGGGTGGTCCCCCCTCCCCCCGCTCCCCGTACCCTCCCGACGGTGGCGGGGACCAACCCGTGCCTAGGCGCCAAGTGCTCCACCGCGGACCACGTCCGCGGCGCCGCCTGCTGCCGGGATCTGCAGATCGAGATCCTCTGCACCCCCGAGGAGACCGAGCTCGAAGCGCTGGTCCGGAGCCGGCTCTCCCCCTATCTCTGCAAGATCGACCGGGAGTCCCCCCGGAGCCTCGGCGCCGAGGTGATCTCCGCCTGCGGCTACCTGGACGAGCGGGAGGAGTGCTCGCTCCACGGCCGGCTCCGGGCCGACGGCACCACCGCCAAACCCGACCTCTGCTTCGACTGGCCGAAGGAGGGGAAGGGGGAGCATCCGGGGTGCGTCTTCGTAGGTAGGAAGGGATGAAGGTAGGAGGGTAGGAGGGTAGGAAGCGCCGGAGGCGGGAGGGTGTTCCACCCGCTGGAACGTGGCGGCGGAGGTCGGTCCCTTCCTCCCTTCCTACCCTCGTACCTTCCTACCTGTGCATGCAGAGCACCCCCCCTACGTCCTATAACCGACGGCGCCTCCGGGTACGGGGTGTCGTCGAGGGAATGCAGGACGGCGGTCCCTGGATCAGGGAAAGTCCCCGACGGGGGACGCGGCACCCGAAGTCTGGGGCCGCCACCCTCCCCCTCGCCCCCACCCTTTGGTGGAAAGAGCATGGCCGACGAACTCGAACAGCTCTACCAAAGCACCTATACCTCCGTGGTCCGCTTCCTGTACCGGCGGGTCTGGGACCTCGATCGGGCCCAGGACCTGGCGCAGGAGGTCTTCGTCCGGGCCATGGCGCATCGGCCGGAGAAGCCCCGGGCGTGGGTGTTCGCGGTCGCGGCCAACCTCGCGCGGGACGAAGCCCGTTCGGCGATGCGGCGGAAGAAGCACCTGACCCTGCTGACCAACGACCCGATCGTCCTGCCGGCGTCGGAGCCCGACGCGCAGGAGCTGGTCGAGCAGGATGAACGGATGGCCTCGGTCCACCGGGCCCTCGATGAACTCACCCCCCGCGACCGGGAGGTGCTCCTCCTCTGGGATGCGGGGCTCAGCTACCCCGAGATCGCGGCCCAGACGAACCTCGCCGTCGGCGCGGTCGGAACCACCCTGGCCCGGGCGCGGAAGCGCCTCGTGGCCATGCACGAACGCCAGACGGCGGGACGGATGGACGATGCGGCACATTCCTGAAG
>JANLXK010000253.1:0-4022 GCA_031365045.1 Gemmatimonadota bacterium
TGATGGTGAACTTGGCCTGGAGCGTGTCGTTCAAGTTTGAACGGTTGATGTTCGCCACCTTGAACTGGAACGGAAGGTAGGTGGCGGGGTTACTCAGAGCCTTGTCGGCGAGCGAGCCGACGAACACGGCGGATCGGGTGACGCACTCCACGTTTGGACTGTTGGTGCCCAAAGTCGCCGTGAGGTCGTCGACGTCGAGGCCGCTCTTGTTGGCGAAAACGACGGTGAGGTTGGTCAACTCGTTGGTGTCGGCGAAGCCGTCGTTGTCTCCGAAGGCCGTGCTGCACGTTCCAACGCCCGTGCAATCGGCGTCTACAACGCACTGCTGGGCCGGCGCGCCGGTGCACGTGCTGACCCGTTGCACGGAATACGAGTTGACGGTGACACGTCCTGAGGTGGACGAAACCGTCGTCGATGCCGTGATGAGGCCCTGCACGCTCGGTTCCTGGGAGTTCTTGCAGGCCGATCCGGTTCCGTCGTTACGGTCGTTGTAGATGGCCGTCACGACCGGGGCGGAGGTTCCGGACTGCACCACGAAGAGGGTGCCGGGGGAGTTGTAAAGGGTCGAGTACGGGAAGTTAGTCTTGTAGACCGGCGATCCCGGTGAGGTCTGGTCGAGAACCGCGATTTCTCCGGTCGTCTCGGCGTCGGAGGTCACCTTGACGGTGACGTCGAGCTTGCCGTTGTCGTTGCAGTCCTGGTCGTCGGTGACGTCGATGTAGTCGCCGTCTCCATTGCAGTCGTTCTTGTTGTTGACGGCGTCGTAGGGAGTTTTGTCCGTCACGGTCAAGCTGACGACCGAGTTCCCTTCGTAAGACACCGTGCTCGCACTGTCGAGGGTCGCGCATTCTCCGCTGCCGGTGCAGTTGGTCGTATCGGGGTCAAGGCGTGTTTCCTTCCACGAGATGACCATGTCGTCAACGGCGACGCCGAGCCCGGCCGGCTGGCCCAGAGTATTGATGTCGGGCTCTCTGTTGTTGAATCCGAGGGCGGCCTGGAATGAACTTCCGGTGTCGCCGTAGAAGTCTTCGAGGGTGGTGAACCGCATGTCCGGACCGTTCGAGATCTGGATGCCGTAGTTGCGTCCGGGTCCGTTTTTCTGCACGAACTCATCGACGCCGACGTCGTTGACCGCGCAGCTTGCGTTGAAGACGAACACGGAGCAGGTTCCGTTCGGCGTCGGCGTCGCGCAATCGGCGTCCGACGTGCAGACCTTACCTGCTGGGGCCACGCCGCTGCAATTGCGGATGGTCGCGTAAGGGCCGCCCGCCCCTTCGCAATGCAGGGCGCTGGTGCACGAGATGGCCTTATCGGTGTTGTTCAAGCTGTCGCTGCGATTGCAGTAGCTATTCGCCAGGTCGTCGTCATTCGGCGTCGCGAGTCCGTAAGGCTCGATCGCCGCTACGAGCTCGCTGCCTCCACCTGGACTCCGGATACCTCTGAATACGCAGTTGTCATAACCGTCGCGGTTGGTGCCGGCGGTGATGACGCAACTGCCGGGGGCTCCGCCACAGTCGGCGTCCGCCGAACACGTGACCTGATCCTGGACGCACTTTTCTCCAGGCGGCAACAGTCCGAGACCGGTAACGCCACCGTGGGCGGTCAGGTCACCGCAGGTGCCGTCGGCGGTCAGTCCGCACGTTGCGTTCGCGACGCAACCGAGGTTTGCCGTCGCTCCATTGCACGTCGTGCCTGCGATCGAATTGCAGCCCCGGGTGGGGTTGCCCGAGCATCGGAGGTTGCAGTCGGCGTCGACGTTGCAACGCAGCCCCGGGTTGCCGGTGCACTTCTTCGTTGCGGCAGTGTTACAGCGCCCACGGACAACGTTGACCGGGACACCGCCGCCGCACTCGAAGTCTGGTTTTTTCTTGTTGGTGTTACAAAGCCGCCCGGCCGCCGTACCGCAGTGGTCGAGCGATCCGTTGCCGTCGGTGTCTTGGCAGTTGCTGATCCGGGTGAACATGTTGAAGCCGTTCGTGATGGGGCCGTTGCCTCCGCTCTTGGCGCCTTGCTTGCCGCGGAAGGAGAGGAGGATGCCCGCGTCGTTGAACAATTCGACGCCCGCCGACTTGTCGACGTCGGTATCGAATTCCAGCGTGACCGACGTGTTGGTGTCGGGGATGTCGACCGACATGTTCCAGGCCCAATCGGTGATCGCGACCTGGTAGATCGGGTCACCCGATCCGTCGACGCCCGTATTGACCTTGTGAAGAACCGGCGTGAGGAGCAGCTCCCACCAGTTGTTGTCGCCGACGGAATCGCCGTCGATCGTCTTCGAGTACTGCTGGCAGTCGAAGCCGGTGAACTCCGAGAGGCACGAGGCGGTTCCCGGCGTTCCGATCAGACCGGTGTGCCAAACGCCGCCGTTCGTGTCCGCCGGAGCCTTGGTCTGCCATCCGCAACCGCCGAGCGTGCTCCATGCCGTATCGAGCGATCCGTTGATGGGGTTGCGGTCTTCATCCAACGAGTAGTCGCAGGTGCCCAAGGCCGCCCCGCAAGTCCCCTCGTTGGGGAGGGGGAACGTGCAGTCGCCGTTGACGGTGCACGTACGTCCGAGGTTACCGCTGCAACGTTTGCAGCTTTCCGATGCGACGATTCCCTGGGTGCAGGGGACGTTCGTGTTTCCGGTGCAGAACCCGTCCAGCCGGCCGTTGAAGTTCTTGTCTTCACCCCACTGGGCGTAGGTGCCGGCGGCGGGACGGCTGGTGTTCTGGAGTCCGTTGACGAACCCGCCGTTGTCGGTATCGAAGTTCCAGGGCGCCTTCGTATTAGCGACGGGATTGGTCGCCGTCATGTTCGAGTAGGCTTGAGTCTCGAAGAAGTAATCGTTGGTGAAGTTGCGCGGGTCGTTGGTGACCGTCTCCAAGATTTCGTTGTTGTTGATGTCGTATCCGCCGCCGACCTGCAGGCCGCCGGTCGGGTAGTCGGTGGAATAGAAGAGAGAGAACTCGTCGGCGTTCAAGATCTCACGCTGGACGATGAGGCTCTCCACTCCCTTGCCCGCGGCCTTGGCGGTGACCCCGATGATCATGTCGACCTTCTGGGTGCCCGTGATCGAGCTGGCCATTTGAATCGTGAAGCTGGGAGTGAGCGTTGCGCCCGCGGGGAGCACGCCGTAGACCTTGGGTGAATCGAGCACCGTCAGCAGCGCCGTCGCGGGCGTGTTGTTGGTGCGATTGGGATCGGCGCAGGCCGTCGTTCCCGGTTTGCAGCTCGCGGGGCTGTCGGCGTCGGCGAGCACCGCTTTGAGCGAGATCGATACGTTGACGAGATCCGTTCCGATCTCGGCCGATTGGAACGCTACGACATAGGAAACGAGCTCGCCCGCGTCCATGTAGCGGTCGGGGAAGCCGAAGGTGAAGTACCCGCGGGCGTCCTTTTCGCAGCCGCCGTCCACCAACGTGAACGCGTCTTTTCCGAACTGACCGAAGGTGACTCCACCGGCAGCCAGCGAGGGCCGGCAGCTGACCGAAGCGGTCCCGATGCGGACCACCGTGGGATTGGCGTCCGTGTAGGTGACACGAATCGTTTGCCCGTCGCGGACGTCCAATGCGCCGTTTCCGGATTCAGGCGCTGTTCCGTCCGTCAAGAGGATCTTCTTGGAATCGAAGCGGACGTTGCCGCCCACCGAAGACACGATGGTCCAGTCGCTGGCTGTGAGCGTCTCGGTGTCCCGGACGACGTTACTGGAGTCAACGACCTGGATCTGGGTGCGGCTGGCGATGTTCGCCGTGGTCAGGTTGCCGATCGGGTCGGTGACCGTCGCGACTTCGTCGATCGTTGCGACGACGCTGTCATTGCAGGTCAGCACGGTTCCTTCGAGCTGGTTGTTCGGGAGAACCCGCTGGACGCGGGCCGCCGAACCGAGGCAAACCCCGCCCGCGATGGCCACGGAGAAGGAATCCGGCTGGGCGAGCAGCGGGACGTGCGAGCCGTTCTTGATGACGACGCTCCATACGCCCTGCTCGACCTGGTTGTCGGAGGCTTCGTTGAGGGCCGTGGCCGGATCGTCGGCGATGCCG
>JANLXK010000268.1:0-19402 GCA_031365045.1 Gemmatimonadota bacterium
AGCGGCAGGAGCAGCTTCCACCCGAGGCTCATCAGCTGGTCGTAGCGGAAACGCGGCAGCGTCCAGCGCACCCACATGAAGAAGTAGAGCCCGAAGAAGACCTTGGCGACGAAGAACGCCCCCGTCGCGAGCATCTGCGGCCACCCCGGGATCTCGTCCCAGTGGGTGAACGGGATGTCCCAGCCGCCGAAGAAGAGCGTGCTCACCATCGCGGAGATGGTCAGCATGTTGGCGTACTCGGCGATGAAGAAGAGCGAGAACTTCATCGCGGAGTATTCCGAGTGATACCCCGCCACCAATTCCGACTCGGCCTCGGGGAGGTCGAACGGCAGCCGGTTGGTCTCGGCGAACCCACTGATGAGGTACACCAGGAAGGAGAGCGAGAGAGGCAGGATGTACCAGAGCCCATGCTGCTGACTGCCGATGATGGCGCTGAAGGAGACGTTGCCGCTCAGCAGGAGGATCGGCACGAGGGCGACACCCATCGCCACCTCGTAGCTGATCATCTGGGCGCTGGAGCGGATCCCGCCGAGGAGCGAGTACTTGGAGTTGCTGCTCCACCCCGCCAGCGCGATGCCGTAGACGCCCAGCGAGCTGATCGCGAGGACGAAGAGGAACCCGACCGGGAGGTCGGCCACGACCATCGGCACCGGGCCGGTGTGGAGGAATCGCCCGAGGAACGGCAGCGTGAAGTCGAAGCCGGGGACCGGCGCCGCGAACGGGATCACCGCCGAGAGCGTCAGCGCCGGGATGAAGGCGATCATCGGCGCCAGGGTGAAGATCACCGGGTTGGCGGCCGAGGGGAGCGTCTCTTCCTTGACGATGTTCTTGATCCCGTCGGCGATCGGCTGGCCGAGGCCGCCGGGCCCCGCGCGGTTCGGTCCCATCCGGTACTGCATCCAGGCCGAGACCTTCCGCTCGAGCAGCGTGCTGTAGGCCACCGCCACCATGACGATGGAGAAGACCGCCACCATCTTGACGACGGTGACGAGGAGGAACCCCTTCACCTCGGGGGTGAGCCAGGTCAGGTGCATCATCAGCGCGTGGAGGAGACCGCTCACGCGACCCCCGCCGGGGCGGCGGCCGTGGAGCGGCCGATGAAGCCGAGCTCAGCATACGCGACGCCGCCGAACTGGGGTGCCATCGCGGCGGCGAGCTTGAACGCCGCGTCGGCCGACTGCGGAGCGTCACCGCCGCCGAGCAGCGAGGCGACCTCACCGGCGACCCACCAGGCCGGCCGCGCCATCCCCGGCGCCGCCTTGGCGGGCCAGAAGCGCTGGATCCGGCCGTCGCGGTTCACGTAGGCGCCCAGTTCCTCGGCCACCGTCGTGATCGGGAGGACCACCTGCGCCACGGCGTCGCCGACGGCATCCACGGCGGCAAGCACCGCCACCGCCCTGGCGCCTTTGAGCGAGGTCCATTCGGCGTCGGTGAGTTCCGCGCCTACCACCAGCACAAGTGCTGCACTCTTCCCGGCACTCATCGCAGCGGTCCAGTCCTTGGAGTAGCCGAGCCACGCCGCGCCAGTCCCGTTCGGGGCGCGTTCCTGCCGGAGTGCCAGGTTCGGGACTCCCTTGAGCGGCGCCTCGGCGTCCTTCGACATCGGGATCTGCACCGCGAGGGTGGCCGTCTTCCCGGCGACCAGCTTCTTGGTGAGTGCCAGCGACTCGACCGACGCGCGCCCCGAGGCGAGCACCACCACGGGGCCGTTGGCCCCCTTCAGGAGGGCGGCCAGCGCTTCGAACCCCTTCAACCAGTCGGTGGCCTGGAGCTTCCCGTCCACGCGTACCAGCGGCGCCTCGACCCGGTCACCGCGGTTCATCCAGCGGTAGTCGGCGCGGCCGGTGTCGCACATGAAGTGGCGGTTCACTTCGAGGTTGGGGCGCGGCCGGAGCCGGACGACCGCATCGTCGCGGGTCTCGACCGTGATGTTGCACCCCTGGCTGCAGCCGGTGCAGACGCTGGCGGCCTTGTCGAGGTCCCAGGCGCGCGCCTTGTGCAGGAAGTCCTTGGAGACGAGCGAGCCGACGGGGCAGAGGTCGACCACGTTGCCGCTCCACTCGTGGGTCAGCTTGTGGGCCGGGTCGATGCCGATGAAGGCCCGGTCGCCCCGCTCGGCCACGCAGAGCACCGGCTCCCCGGCCACGTCGTCCATGAAGCGGACGCAGCGGGTGCAGAGGATGCAGCGGTTGGGGACGTAGAGCACGTCGGGCCCGAAGTCCTCGACCGGATTGTAGCGCTTGGCGTAGTCCTCGTACCGCGTCGCCGCCCGCCCTTCCTGGAAGACGTAATCCTGCAGCTCGCACTCGCCGGCCTGGTCACAGATCGGGCAGTCGAGCGGGTGATTGATCAGCAGGAACTCGAGGACGCTCTCGCGGGCCTTCTTCGCGTTGGCGCTGTTGACGTGCACCACCTGCCCCTCGGCCACGGTCGTCACGCAGGAGGGCTGGAGCTTGGGGTTCTTCTCGACCTCCACGAGACACATCCGGCAGACCGCCGGGCTCGGGAGCGAGGGGTGATAGCAGTAGTGCGGGACCAGGACCCCCGCCTGCTTGGCAGCCTCGATGAGGGTCGTGCCCTTGGGCACGCTCACCGCAGTCCCGTCGATGGTCAGGTTGACGAGCTCGCTCATCGGTTCACGCCACCGCCGGCGCACGGCGCCGGGAGAGATAGGTCTCGAATTCCCCGCGGAACTTCTGGATGCCGCTGACCACCGGGGCGGCGCAGGAGTCGGAGAGGACGCAGATGGTCTTGCCGGTCATATTCTCGGCGAGGTCGAGCAGCAGATCCAGGTCCTTCGCCTCCCCCTCGCCCGCGAGGATCCGCTCGAGGATCTTGACCGTCCACGCGGTGCCCTCACGGCACTGGGTGCACTGGGCGCACGACTCATGGGCGTAGAACTTGGCCAGCCGCATGATCACGCGGACCATGTCGGTGGAGTCATCCATCACGATCATCCCGGCGGAGCCGAGCATCGAGCCCTTGGCAACGACCCCTTCGTAGTCGAGCAGGCACTCCTTGGCGTCGGCGGCGTTCATGATCGGCACCGACGAGCCGCCCGGGATGACCGCCTTGAGCGTGCGGCCGGGACGCATCCCGCCGCACATCTCGTCGATGAGGGTCATCATCGAGGTGCCCATCGTGATCTCGTAGTTGCCGGGTTTCTGCACGTGCCCGCAGACCGAGAAGAGCTTGGTGCCGGTCGACTTGGGGTTGCTCAGGCAGAGGCCCTTGTACCACTCGCCGCCGCGCATCAGGATGTGCGGCACCGCGGCGAGGGTCTCGACGTTGTTGACCGTGGTGGGGAGCGCGAACACGCCGGCCTGCGCCGGGAAGGGAGGCTTGATGCGCGGGTTGCCCCGCTTCCCCTCGATGGAGTTCATCAGCGCGGTCTCTTCGCCGCAGATGTACGCCCCCGCCCCGCGGTGCAGCACCACCTCGATCCGCTTGCCGCTGCCGAGCGCATTGGCGCCGAGCGCGCCGGCGGCGTACGCCTCGTCCACCGCCTTGGCCATGATGGTCCAGGGTTCGGTGAACTCACCGCGGATATAGATGTAGATCATTTCCGCGCCGATGGCGTAGGCGGCCACCGCGCACCCTTCGATGAGGGCGTGCGGGGTCCAGCGCATGATCTCCCGGTCCTTGAACGTCCCCGGCTCCGACTCGTCGGCGTTGCACACGAGGTAGTGGGGCTTGCCGTCGTTCTTCGGCATGAAGGACCACTTCAGACCGGTCGGGAAGCCGGCGCCCCCACGACCACGGAGCCCGGAGGCCTTCACCTCGTCGATGATCTGGTCGGGGGTCATCCCGAGCGCCTTCTGGAGCGCCTGGTACCCACCCCGCTCGGTCCACCCGGCGTAGCTGCGCGCGCCGGCGTCGCCGAAGTACTTGGAGAGGACGACCGTCTCCTTGGGGTGCGACGGATGCGGATATCCCATCAGCTGTACCTCTGGAGGAGGCCGGGCACCCGCTCAGGGGTCACCGACTCGACGAAGTCGTTGCCGATGAGCACCGGGGTCGCAAAGCCGCAGGCGCCGAGGCACTCGGTCTCGACCACCGTGAAGCGGCCGTCGGGACTGGTGCGGCCGAGCTCCTGGCAGCCGGTGTGCTGCAGCAGCGCCTTCAGGGTCTCCTCGGCGCCGCAGATGCCGCACGGGCTCGTGGTGCAGACCTGGATGACGTGGCGGCCCATCGGGTGCTGGTGGTACATCGTGTAGAAGGTCACCACGCCCTTCACGTAGGCGGGTGTGAGACCCAGGAGCGCGGCCACCTCGGCGATCCCCTGCTCGGGGATCCAGCCGCGCGCTTCCTGGACCATCCAGAGCGCGGGGAGGAGGCAGGCCTGCTTGGTGGGGTATTTCGGGTAGAGCGCCTCGAGCTTCTGCTTCGTCGGACCGACGAAGACCGGCTCGTACGGGACGCTCGCGTGGGCGGCGTTCACCGGTCGATCTCTCCCATGACGATGTCGACGCTCGCAATGATCGCGATGACGTCACTGAGGAGCGCGCCCTCGCACATCTTGGGGAGCGCCGCGAGGTTGATCAGCGACGGCGGGCGGATGCGCCAGCGCACCGGCTTGGCCGTGCCGTCGGAGACGAAGTAGTAGCCCAGCTCGCCCTTGGGATTCTCGATGGCCAGGTAGGCCTCGCCCGCCGGGGCGTTCACGCCTTCCATCACCTGCTTGAAGTGGAAGATCATCGCCTCCATGTCGCTCATCGCACGCGACTTGGGGGGGAGGATCACCCGGGGATCATCGACGTTGATCGGCGCTCCCTTGAGCTGCGCGAGCCGGTCGAGCGCCTGGTCGAGGATGCGGGTGGACTGGTACATCTCCTCCAGCCGCACGAGGTACCGGTCGTAGATGTCGCCATGCTCGCCGACGGGGACGTCGAAGTCGTACGTCTCGTAGCCGAGGTACGGCATGTCCTTGCGGAGGTCCCACGCCACGCCACTGGCCCGGAGCATCGGCCCCGACAGCGAGTAGTCGATCGCCTCGGCCCTGGTCATCACGCCCACGCCCTGGGTCCGCCCGATCCAGATGGCGTTCTTGGTGAACATCGTGTCCACCTCGTCGAGCGTCTTGGTGAAGGTCCGGGTGAAGTCACGGAGCTGGGCCTCCCAGCCATCCGGGATGTCGGCCATCATGCCGCCGACCCGCGTGACCGACGTGGTGAGCCGGGCGCCGGTCCACGACTCCTGCAGGTTGTACACCCGCTCGCGCTGCTGGAACGACCAGAGGAAGGGCGTCATCGCGCCGAGGTCGATGCCGGTGGTGCCGAGCCACACGAGGTGCGAGATGATGCGGCTCAACTCGCACGCGATCACCCGGAGCACCGCGCACCGCTCGGTGATGGTGATCCCCATCAGCTTCTCGGCGGCCAGCGCCAGACCGACATTGTTCGCCATCGGCGACAGGTAGTCGGTCCGGTCGGTGAGCGGGATGATCTGGTTGTAGTGCCGGTACTCGCCGAGCTTCTCGAAGCCGGAGTGCAGGTAGCCGATGTGCGGGATGACCCGCACCACCCGCTCGCCGTCCAGCTCGATCACCAACCGGAGCACCCCGTGCGTCGCCGGGTGTTGCGGGCCGATGTTGATCAGCATGTGCTCGGCGTGCAGGTCGTCCGCCTCGCGCTCGATCCGTTCGAGGCCGAGGGGCGACATCTGCACCCGACCCTGGGCGTCGAGCCCGGGGGTCTGGAGCTGCATCTCGATGGTACGCGTGGCCATCAGACGTTCCCCCGCTCGCCGTGCGCCAACCGCTGCCGCATCTCCTCAGGCAGGTCGTCGAACGCCTCGGCGATGGAGAGTTCCTCGATCGAGTAGTGGGCTTCGGGATTGGCGGCGAGGGCCTGGCGGGTCTGCTCGCCCCGGCTGAAGTGGCCGCGGAGCGGGAAGGCCTTCCGGAGCGGAAATCCCTCGTGGTAGGTCTCCCACATCAGGAGCCGTCGCAGGTCGGGGTGGCCGCGGAAGGTCACCCCGAACATGTCGAACACCTCACGCTCGAGCCAATCGGCGCCGTGCCAGAGGTCTACGACGCTGTCCACCGCGAGGGGCGCGGTCGGATCGAGCGACACCTTGCAGCGGAGATCCTGGACCGTCGTGAGGTTGCGGACGAACCAGACCACCTCGAGCGGGAGCTCGGGGTCGCGGTATTCGACGGCGGTGATGTCGACGAGGTAGGCGTAGCCCTGGTCGGCCTTGAGCCAGGCCAGGATCTCGTGCGCCCGGTCCTTGGCGAGCCAGACGATGTCGTCACCGCACGAGACCGCGTGGCGCTCGATGGCGGCGCCGAAGCGCGCGCGGAGCGCGACGACATCCGGCACGCGCCTCATGCGGAACGGGTCTGGTGCACGGAATTGCCGAACGGCTCGGAGATCTCATCGATGCGCGGGGCCGAGACGAAGAGCCCGTCGGGCCCGACCAGGTGCTCGGCGCGGAGGTCGACGTCCCGCAGGCTTTCGCCCCGGATCTTCTTCTGCAGCAGGGTGATGCCGTAGATGAGCCCTTCGGGACGGGGCGGGCAGCCGGGGACGTAGACGTCCACCGGGATGATCGTGTCGATCCCCTGCACCATCGCGTACGTATCGAAAATGCCCCCGGTGGAGGCGCAGGCCCCCATCGAGATGGCCCATTTCGGCTGGGGCATCTGGTCCCAGATCTTCCGGATGACCGGCGCGAGCTTGAACGGCAGTCGGCCGGCGCAGATGAGCAGGTCGGCCTGGCGGGGGGAGAAGCTCATCCGCTCCATCCCGAAGCGCGCGAGGTCGAACCGGGACGCCGCGCTCGCCATGAACTCGATGGCGCAACAGGCGGTGCCGAACGGCATCGGCCAGAGCGAGTTGGTGCGGCCCCAGTTGATGACTGAATCGACCCGGGTGGTCATCCAGTTGGGCGAGATGGAGGAGACGGTGGCACCACTCCCCTCGAGCTGGGTCAGTCCCATTCGAACGCACCCCGCTTCCAGACGTAGATGTAGCCCACCGCGAGGATGAGCATGAAGACCAGCATTTCGATGAGGAGAAGGCCCGTCATCCCCTTGAGCTGGGCGAACCCGACCGCCCAGGGGATCATGAACACCGCTTCGATGTCGAAGACGATGAACAGGATGGTGACGAGATAATACTTGACCGAGAAGCGCTCACCGGCCTCGCCCAGGGTCGGCATCCCGGACTCGTAAGCGCTCTGCTTCACCGCGGTCGGACGGTAGCTGTTGAGCAGCCAATCCGCCCCCTTCGACACCGCGACCATCATGATCGCGTTGGCGACCACGAAAGCGACGACCAGCAGCAGTGGCAGGTAGGAGTTGAGCATCGACTCGGATTCGTGAAAAGATTCACTAAGTAGAAGTAAAACTTAACCTTGGCCCTAGGTCACTTCAACCGGTTCTGAAATGAATCTCCTCGTCGAATCGGGGGTTGGCAAGTCGGGAATGAGTCCTCTCCCCCCTGCCCCCTCTCCCGCTCTTCGAAGAGGCAGATCAGGACGACTGCGGGCCCGCCATTTATGGCGGGCCGCCGGAGGAAACAGGGCCCACCTCAGTGCCCGCGATGAAATCGCGGGCCCGCAGACCTGCTTCCCTACCCTATTACCCCTTATCTTGCTCCGTCCTTCCCAGCAACCAGTACCCAGTACTCAGCCTCCCCCAACCCTACAACACGATGTCAATCAAGAGCGACCGCTGGATCACCCGGATGGCCAAGGAACACGGCATGATCGAGCCCTTCACCGAGGGCCAGGTGCGCGAGGTGGACAAGCAGGGCCGCAAGGTGATCTCCTACGGCGTGTCGTCCTACGGCTACGACATGCGGGTGGCGCCGGAGTTCAAGATCTTCAGCAACGCCCTCTCGGCCATCGTGGACCCGAAGGACTTCGATCCGAAGTGCTTCGTGGAATACGAAGGCGACGTCTGCATCGTCCCGCCCAACTCCTTCGCCCTGGCCCGCTCGGTCGAGTACTTCCGCATCCCGCGCGAGGTGCTTACCATCTGCGTGGGCAAGTCGACCTACGCCCGCTGCGGCATCATCACCAACGTGACGCCGTTCGAGCCCGAGTGGGAAGGCCACGTCACCCTCGAGATCAGCAACACCACACCGCTCCCGGCCAAGATCTACGCCAACGAGGGGATCTGTCAGGTGCTCTTCTTCGAGGCCGACCCCGACGACATCTGCCAAACGAGTTACAAGGACAAGAAGGGGAAGTATCAGGCGCAGCGGGGCGTCACGCTGCCTCGACTCTAGGGACGGTGAGACGGGAGGAGACAAGAGGAGCCGGAAGGAGACCACTGTTCGGTTTCTCGCCGGCTCCTTTCGTCTCCTCCCGTCTCCTTTCGTCTCCTCCCGTCTCTTTCTAGTCCGCGATGAAGAGCTTCGCCCTACCGCAGCACCGCGGCGGCAGCCGAGACCTTGGCGCGCGCGTCACCGACCCGCGTGGCCAGATCCTGCACCTCGCGAGACAACCGCGCCGCATCGTGATCCCGGAGCGCCTCGGCGATCCCCGGGAGCGGGACGTCGGCGTATCCGTTGTCGCGGTCGGCGGCGTACAGGAGGTTCCGGTACCACGGCCGCCCGACCAACCCTTCCGGCCGTGAGAGGCGATGCTCCGCCTCACGCGCCTCCTCGTTCAACCGATCCAGCCGCGCGATCGACAGATGCGACGCACGCGCGCTGCGCCGCGCGAGCGTATCCGCCGCCCGCCGGAACGCCGCGGCCTCGGCCAGGAGCCGTGAGAACGGCGCCCCCTGCATCCCGAGCTTCGCCGCCGAGTCGCGCGCGGCGGTGGCGAGCTTGGTGATCTCGTCGGCCAGGGCGGCGTGGTCATAGGGCAGGAGGTCGGCCTGGGCGATATCGGCCATGGCGAGTGCCGCGATCCGCGCCGCGGCCTGATGCTCGAGGTACCCCGGATCGCCGAAGCGGTCCATCCAGGCAAGGTCGTCGTAGGTCGAGTGATAGATCCCCTGCACCCCGCCGAAGCCCCAGTCGAGCGCCGGGATGCCAAGGTGGTTGTAGAACCCGGCGAAGTCACTGCCGCCGCCCAGGTTCCCCATCTTCGGCTCGAGGCTGTCGGGGGTCGCCGCCTGCCGGCGCCACGCGTCGTAGACGCTTCCGGTGTCGCCCGGGGCCGGCACCTGCCTCGCGGCGCGCCGGAGCACCCCGCGAAGGGTCGGTGACGACGAGGCCCCGAACCTGCGACCGGAGGCGATCGCATCCTGGTTCAGGTACGCCACCGCCGTGCGACTCAGCTCGGTCTCCCGGCTCTCGGCGTACTCCGACGACCCCACGAGTCCCCACTCCTCGGCATCCCAGGTCGCGAAGACGAGGGTACGGCGAGGCCGATAGCCGCGGCGGACCGCTTCGCCCCACGCCCGCGCCGCCTCGAGCACGCTCACCGTGCCGCTGATGTTGTCCCAGGTGCCGGGCCCCCACGCGTCGCGGTGGGAACCGATGATGACCACCTCGTTCGGGAACGTAGAACCGCGGATGGTGCCGAAAGTGTCGTAGATCCGCTTGTACGTCGTCGGACCGGTCTCGAGCCGCACGGTGACATGGGCGGTCACCGCGCCGTTGCCGCCGAGGTGATACTCGACGCCGAGCCCCCCCTTCCACGCATCGGGAACGGCGGGACCGCTGAGGCCCGCAAGGAGCTCGAGTGCGTTCCCGGCGCCGATCGGGACCGCGGGGATCTTGGGGATATCCATCTCGTCGAGCGGGATCCGGCGGGCGTTGTCGGTCGATGCCCACCCCGGCGTGGAGGGATCGCCAGGCGAGAGCTTCACGCTCCCGCGCTGCACGCCGCCGGACGGACGCCAGGGCCCATCGGGGTAGACCGCGCCCTTGGCCGCGCCGTCGTCGCCCGGGTCGCTGTAGAGGAGCACCGCCAACGCGCCGTGCGCCTCGGCTTCGCGGGCCTTGATGCCACGATGGCTCCGCCCGTAACGTGCGACCGCGATCGCGCCGCGGACGGAGACGCCGAGAGAATCGAGGACCTTGTAGTCGTCAGGGAGGCCGTAATTGACATAGACGATCGGGCCGGTGACGTCGCCCGCACCGCTGTAGCCATTGACCGCGGGCCAGGCGGGCTGGGAGGTCGAGGGATCGCCGGGGATCACCGGCTCGGCCAGGTCGAGACGCTTGGCGGTCGGCCGGATCCGCTCGACCGACACGAACTCAGGCTTCGGGAGGTAGACCATGAAGGTCACCCGCGAAGTGTCGAGTCCCCACGAGGCCATCTGGCCGAGGACGTAGATGGCGGTGCTCTCCTGGGCCGGCGTCCCCGCGACGTGGACCCGGGTGCTCAGCGCCGTCGAATGCCGGCGCGCGGCGCCGGTATCGGGGGTGGCGAGGAGTATCGAGTCCAGGGCGCTGCGGGCGGCACTGGGGCGCTGCGGCGCTTGGGCGGTGAGGGGAACGGCGGCAAGCACCAGGGCAGCGAACAGACGAACGCGCATCGAAGGAGTCTTCCCGGGAGTAGGTCGCAGGGGGTGTTGGAGGTGCACGACGCGAAGGCCGGGCATCGGTTTCAGTCTGGAGTCCAGCGCCCCAGCGCCACAGCGCCCGAGTGCCTGTCACCGGTATACTATCTGGTCCGTATGGTACCCGTCCCGCCCGCCATCACCAAGACCACTCGGAGGATCCCGGACGTGCCTCGCGCTCTCCGTATCGCCTTCTTGCTCGCCTCGCTCGCGACCACCGTCAGCGCCCAAGCGCCCACGCGCCCCAGCGGCGGCGCTCATCCTGTGCCGACCCCGTTCACCGATGAGGCCTCGGCCTTCCACCGACTCGAGTTGCCCACCGCGACCAACATCCGGACCGGCTCCGGCACGCCGGGCAAAGAGTACTGGCAGCAGCGGGCCGACTACACGATCAGCGCCACCCTCGACACCGTCGGGAAGGCGCTCACCGGCCAGGAGCAGATCCTCTACCACAACAATTCCCCCGACACGCTTCGTTATGTCTGGCTCCAGCTCGACCAGAACCTCTTCCGGCAGGACAGCCGAGGAGCGCTGATCTTCGACCAGAGCGCGCGCTTTGGCACTGCGGGGGCGAACGGTGGATTCGGACTGACGCGCGTCGGGGTGCGGGTGCTGCCGTCCGTACCACGGACCGCCGCGGGGGCCTTCGTGCCGGTGACGCCGGAAGTGAATGGCACGATGATGCGGCTGGATCTTCCCCGACCCCTCCCTCCCGGGGCCAAGCTGCAGATCGACGTCGCGTGGCGTTTTCCATTCGGGCCGAACGCCAACCGGATGGGGGTCGAGTCGGTGGACGGGAATGATGTCTATGAAGTGGCGCAGTGGTACCCGCGGATGGCGGTCTACGACGATGTGCGGGGATGGAATACCGAGCAGTACTACGGCCAGGGGGAGTTCTACCTCGAGTACGGCTCCTTCGACGTGAGCCTCACCGTCCCGGCCGACATGCTGATCGGGGCGACCGGGGTCCTCGCCAACCCGGGGAGCGTGCTCACGCCGGTCCAAAGGCAACGGCTCGCCGCCGCCAAGCGGAGCGCCACGACCGTCATCATCCGCGGCAAGGACGAGTTCGGCCCCTCCTCGCGGCCCTCGGCCGTGGGCGGGACGCTCACCTGGCACTTCACCGCCGACAGTGTGCGCGACTTCGCCTGGGCGGCCGCCCGCCACTTCATCTGGGACGCGGTCGGGGCCGACCACGGACGGGTGCTGGCCCAGAGCTTCTATCCCCCGTCGGCCGACTCGATCTGGCGCCGCTCGAGCGAGTACGTGAAGCACGCCGTGGAGTTCTACGGCGCGCGCTGGCTCCGCTATCCCTACCCCACGATGTCGAACATCAACGGGATCGAAGGGGGGATGGAGTACCCGATGATCGTCTTCTGCCACAACCGGACCGACCCGGTCGGGCTCTTCAGCGTGACCGACCACGAGGTGGGACACAGCTGGTGGCCGATGATCATCGGCAGCAACGAACGGCTCTACCCCTGGATGGACGAAGGATTCAACACCTACCAGAACTACTACAGCTGGCTCGACTTCTACGGCACGCCGCCGACCAGTCGAGGCTCGGTGGAGTCGGTGGTGAGCTTCGAACTCTCCGGTGGCGAGCAGCCCGCCTCCACCCCGCCCGACCGTACCGCCGGACTCGGCATGGTGGCCTACCGCAAGCCGGGGTTCGGGATGCGGCTGTTGCGCGACCAGATCCTCCCCGCGGGCCGATTCGACGGGGCGATGCGCGAGTACGCCCGGCGCTGGGCCTTCAAGCACCCGACGCCGGCCGACTACTTCCGCACCATCGAGGACTACACGGGCGAGGACCTGAGCTGGTTCTGGCAGGGATGGTTCAACTCGACCGGCACGCTCGACCAGGCGGTCGACTCGGTGACGACCGTCGCCGCCAACGGGCGTCAGCGGGTCTACCTCCGGAACATCGGCCCCCTCGTGATGCCGGTGGCGCTGGGCATCGGGTACGACGACGGGACGACCGAGCAGATGACGCTGCCCGTGGAGGTCTGGTTCTATGGCAACAACTATTTCTATGTGGTTGCGAGCCCGAAGAAGATCACCGCGGTCACGGTCGATCCGGACAGCGCGTACCCGGATGTCGACCGGAACAACAATATCTGGAGGAAGAGCGCGACACCGTAGAGCAGGGTAGAGCAGGGTAGAGCAGGTAGGAAGAGAAGAGGGTAGGAAGCTGGCTCCACCCGGAGCCTACTTCCTACCCTCCTACCTTCTTCCTTTCCTACCTCAGGGGACAGACACCTTCCAGAACCCGCTCACCATGTCGCTCACCCAGAGCGCCCCGTTGGCGAGCATCACTCCCCAGACGAAGGTATTGCCCCCGCCGCCGGGCTGGAGCCGGGCGATCTCGCGGGTGGCCAGGTCGCCGCTCAGCGTGCCGGTGACGTCGAGCGCCACCACGCCGCCGTTGTAGTAGGCCGCGTAGAGGATCCCGCGGGTCTCGTCCATCCAGAAGTTGTGGACCCCGGCGCCGGCCAGATGATAGAAGGCCACCTCAACGGGCAGGGCCAGGTTCGAGACGTCGACCACGTGGATGTCCCCGGACGAGGAGCTCCCCACACCGCCGGGCCCTTCCTGGCCAACGAAGATGTAGCGCGTGGCCCCGGCGGAGTCGTGATACCACCAGGTGTTGTGGACGCAGTTGCAGCTGAGGCCAGAGCTGCCTGTGAGGATCGAGGAGACCAGGACGGGAGCCCCGGGCGAGCCCCCCATCACACCGTTGCCGACGTCATAGATCCGAAGCCCGGCATTCCAGTCGCTCACGAGGGCGAGGCCGTCCCGGATGTACTGGTCGTGGATCCCGTAGTTGTCCGGCTGCGAGACCGACGCGACCGGCACGATCTTGTCGACTGAATCGACCTGGATCCGGAAGACCATCAGCGCCGGGGCCCCCGGATCCTTGGCCGCAAAGACGTACCGCTGCCCGCCGATATCGGCGAACGTCCCGGTGTGCAGCCCGCTCGACACCGCCTCAAAGCCGACCAGCACCGGGCGGGCCGGGTCAGCGAGCGAATAGATGTGAAGACCACTGGTCGCACCCCCCACCTCGGAGGTGGCGAGCAACAGGGTCCCATCCGCGCTCACCTCATTGTCGCTCACCGTGCCGGTCCCGACGAAGACCGAGTCCAGAAGCGCCACGCCGGTAGCGACATTCCAGACCTTCAACACCTGTGCGCCGTGTCCAGCGCAGTTCCCCCAGGTCCCGGTATAGGCGTAGCTCCCCGCCACCCAGAGATCGCTGGTGCATCGCTCGGGGACATTGTTCCCGCCCGCGAGCACCGTCATCGCTCCCTGCGCGGTGGCGTGGAAGAGGGCGGTGTCGCTCGAGGCCGCGGAGGTGGCGCGCACGAATTGCCCCCCGACCTCCGCGCCGAGGGTCCACTGCATCGTCGCGATCCCCTGGCCGTTCGTCATCGCGGAATCGGCCGTGGGCGCACCGCTGCCGGTCACCACGGCCCAGCGCACGAGTGCGGCGACGACCGGCGCCCCTCCACCATCCACGACGCGCAGGCGAAGTGGTGATGGGAGCGAAGCGCTCGGCAAGGCACATTGGTCCTGACCGCCGATCATCCGGAGGGTGCCGAGGGTGTCGGCCGCGGGACCCCCATCGCACGTCTGCGGCGTCGGCGTCGTTGACCCACCATCCCCGCCACCGCAGGACAGCGCCAAGCCCAACAGTCCGCAGCACGCAGCACGCAGCATGTTCATCAGTGATCCATTGAGTCCATGTGAGTACCACCCTCCCCGTACCGCCCCATCCGCATCGCGGACGTTCCGCCCCAGTCCATACGGACGCCCAGGGTGACGCTCGGCAGCACACTCCCGCCGTAGAACGTCTGCGGATCGAAGATCCCCTCCAGCGCCTGCACCTGCGCCAGGGATCCCTCGACGAAAGGTCGCACTTCGAGCCGGCCTCGCGCGGTGAGGAGGCTCACCCCGTACCCGGCGGTCCAGATGGTCCAGCGGGTGGTGCCGAGGATGCTGTCGTCGAGGTGCGGCCGCACCGAGCGGAAGGGATCGGCGGTCCGCGTGTCCTCCGGACGCTCGGTCCGCTCGAAGCGGAGGTACGGCCGCTGACGCCCCACGCTCATCGCCCCTTCGGCGAGGAGGCTGTGAAAGGCGAAGAAGCCCCCCGACTCTTCCGTCCGGGCCCACTCGAGGAGGGCATAGGTGGGCCGGTGGGCCAGTGGGCCGCTCCACCGGAGCGACGCGTCGCGCTTCCGCTGGGTCGACCCGGCGCCGGGGCGGTGCTCGGGGCTCTTCACGCGAGCCCAGGAGTATTGCGCTTCGAGTCCCGCGACCGGCGTCACGGTCACTCGTAGCGCCTTCGAGTCGAGCCCCCGGTCCCAATTGGGCCAGTCGCTCGGCTTGGTCGGCTCGTCGCCGTTGAAGTGGGTGACTTCAACGGTGACAGGGCCGTAGCTGGCCCGCCCGACCACGACCGCCCGCTCCAGGATCTGGGCGAGGTGGTGGTTCACCGGATACCGCACGGCCGGCCGACTCATCGGGTCATCGGAGCCGAAGGCGACGAATCCCTTCCCCGTCGCAAGCGACAACTGCAGCCGACAGCCGACAGCCCACAGCCCGCAGACCCGGACTCCGGCGATCAGTTCGTGGACGTAGGTGTGCGGATGACGGCGGTCGTAGAACCCTTCGCCGTAGTCCCCTGGCGCGAGCTCGCCGTCGGAGATGGTGAGCCCTTCGGCGTTCAGGGTGGCGCGAGCGAAGAAGCGAGTACTGGGTGCTGGGTACTGGGTGCTGGGTGACTCCCAGTTCAGCATCAGGACCGGCTGGGTGATCGCGAACTCGATGGCGGTCTCATCGCCTGGGGTATGCCACGCACGGGTCACGAGGGGGATCGCCTGGGTGTGGATGGTCGCTTGGGCGCTGAGGCGGTGGGGCGCTGGGGCGCTGAACAGCATACCAAGCACGAAGGCCGCGAGACCAACGGCCCCGCGACCCGCACATTTCCACCGCCCCAGCGCCGTAGCGCCCCAGCGCCTCACGCCGTGATCACTGCCCGCAGATAATCCCGATTCATCCGCGCGATGAAGTCGACGCTGATCCCCTTGGGGCACGCCTTCTGGCACTCGCCGAGGTTGGTGCAGCCGCCGAACCCTTCGAGGTCCATCCGCTCCACCATGCCCAGCACGCGGGTGTAGCGCTCGGGCTGGCCCTGGGGGAGGAGGCCGAGGTGGCTGACCTTGGCGCTGGTGAAGAGCATCGCCGAGGCGTTGGGGCAGGCGGCCACACAGGCGCCGCAGCTGATGCAGGACGCGGCCTCGAAGGCAAGATCGGCGTCGGGCTTGGGGATCAGGATCTCGTTGGCGTCCTGCGCCCCGCCGGTCGAGGCGGAGATGAACCCTCCCGCCTGGATGATCCGGTCGAGCGCCCCGCGGTCCACCACGAGGTCACGGATCACCGGGAACGCCTTGGCGCGCCATGGCTCAACAGTGATGGTGTCGCCGTCGTGGAAGGTCCGCATGTGGAGCTGGCACGCCGTGGTCTGCTGCTGCGGCCCGTGGGCATGGCCGTCGATCATCACGCCACAGCTCCCGCAGATCCCCTCGCGGCAGTCGTGGTCGAACGCGACCGGCTCCTCCCCCTTGGCGATGAGCCCTTCGTTGAGTACGTCGAGGAGTTCGAGGAACGACATGTCGGGCGAGCAGTCATCGACCTGGTAGGTGACGAGCTTGCCGGGGACCGTGGGGCCGCTCTGACGCCAGACCTTGAGCGTGATCTTCACTTGTAGCTCCGCGTCGCCAGCTTCACATTCTCGAACACCAGCGGCTCCTTGTTCAGCACCGGGGGCTTCCCTTCCCCCGCATACTCCCAGGCGGCGACGTAGGCGAAGTGGTCGTCATCGCGCTTGGCCTCGCCCGCGTCCTGGTGCTCGACCCGGAAGTGGCCGCCACAGCTCTCTTCGCGATGGAGCGCGTCGAGGCACATCAGTTCCGCGAACTCGAAGAAGTCGGCCACCCGCCCCGCCTTCTCCAGTCCCTGATTGAGCGACTCGCCGTTCCCCAGGACGCGCACGTTCTTCCAGAACTCGGCGCGGAGCTCCGGGATACGCCTCAGCGCCTCCTGCAGCCCTTCCTTGGTGCGCGCCATCCCGCACTTGTCCCACAGCAGCTTGCCCAGCTCGCGGTGGAACGAGTCCACCGAGCGCGTGCCGTTGATGCTCAGGAGCTTCCGCACCCGGTCGCGCACCCCCTGCTCCGCCGTCTTGAAGGCGGCGTGGTCGGTGCCGACCTTGGCGAGCTTGCTGCTGCCGAGGTAGTGGCCAAGCGTCGCGGGGAGGACGAAGTAGCCGTCGGCCAGCCCCTGCATCAGCGCCGAGGCGCCGAGGCGGTTGACGCCGTGATCGGAGAAGTTGGCCTCACCGATGACGTGGAGCCCGGGGATGGTGCTCTGGAGATTGTAGTCCACCCAAGTGCCGCCCATCGTGTAGTGGACCGCGGGGTAGATCCGCATCGGGCGCTCGTACGGGTTCTCCCCGGTGATGCGCTGGTACATCTCGAAGAGGTTGCCGTAGCGCTCCTCGATCTTGTCGCGGCCAAGGCGCTGGATGGAGTCGGCGAAGTCGAGGAAGACCCCCTGCCCGCCCGGACCGACCCCGCGCCCCTCGTCGCACACTTCCTTCGCCGCTCGGCTCGCGATGTCACGCGGCGAGAGGTTGCCGAAGGAAGGGTACTTCCGCTCGAGGTAGTAATCACGTTCCGCTTCCGGGATCTCCTTCGGCGCGCGCTGATCCCCCTTGGCCTTGGGGACCCAGACGCGGCCGTCGTTCCGGAGCGACTCCGACATGAGCGTGAGCTTCGACTGATGCTCGCCGCTCTGCGGGATGCAGGTAGGGTGGATCTGCGTGTAGCAGGGATTGGCGAAGGCCGCGCCCTTCTTCCAGGCGCGGAAGGTGGCGGTGACGTTGCACCCCTTGGCGTTGGTCGAGAGGAAAAAGACGTTGCCGTACCCGCCGGTGCCGAGGACCACCGCGTCGGCGGCATGGCTGGAGATCTCGCCGGTGACGAGGTCACGCACGACGATGCCGCGCGCTACCCCGTCGATCACGACGAGGTCGAGCATCTCGGTGCGGGGGAACATCGTGACCGTGCCGGCCGCGATCTGGCGTTCGAGCGCCTGGTAGGCGCCGATGAGGAGCTGCTGCCCCGTCTGGCCGCGGGCGTAGAAGGTCCGGCTCACCTGCGCGCCGCCGAAGGAGCGGTTGTCGAGGAGGCCACCATACTCGCGCGCCAGCGGCACGCCCTGCGCCACCGCCTGGTCGATGATCTCGACCGAGACCTGGGCCAGGCGGTACACGTTCGCCTCGCGGGCGCGGAAGTCGCCCCCCTTCACCGTGTCGTAGAAGAGGCGCTGGATGCTGTCGCCGTCGTTGCGGTAGTTCTTGGCGGCGTTGATCCCCCCCTGCGCGGCGATCGAGTGCGCGCGGCGGGGAGAGTCCTGGAAGCAGAACGCCTTGACGTTGTACCCCTGCTCGCCCAGCGTCGCGGCCGCGGAGGCACCGGCCAGGCCGGTGCCGACGACGATGACGGTGTATTTACGGCGGTTTGCCGGGTTAACCAGCTTAATATCGAAGCGGGGACGAAGCCACAGCTCGGCAAACGGGCCGGCGGGGATGTTGGATTTGAGTTCCATGAGAGCGCCTAGCGCCTAGCGCCTAGCGAGAGTGATTCCATTTCCGTCTTCTTTGTTCCGCACCGGAGCACCCCCAGCACTCGCCAGGCGCCCCTCGCTCCTCGCTCCTAGAGCCACCCCATCGCGATGGCCAGCGGTATGAGCGCGAACCCTCCCGCGATCCCGACTGCGAGAAGGACGGCGATGACCCGGCGCGAGGCATTCCACGCAGGGTGATTCCACCCCATCGTCTGGAAGAACGACCAGATGCCGTGGCCGAGGTGCAGGCCGAGTGCCGCCATCGCCACGACGTAGAAGGCCGCCATCCCGTGCCAAGCGCTGAAGAGCACGATGACGTTCTGGCCGACCTTCCCCTCGACGTACCCGGGGTGCCAGCTCCCCCAGGTCAGGTTCATCAGGTGCACGACGAGGAAGACGACCAGGAGGACACCTCCCGCCCGCATCCCGAGCGCGAGCCAACGGCTGCCTGCCTGCCCCGGGCGCGCGTAGCCCTCGGGCCGAGCGGAGGCGTCACGGTCGATCAGCTGCAGCGCCGCGATGATGTGGATGGCGGCGAGGGCGATCAGCCCCCCGCGTGCGATCCAGAGGAGCGGCCCGGTGCTCCGAAGAAAACGACCCCACGCATCGAGATGCTCGGGGTCCGCGAAGATCGAGAGGTTGGAGACGACGTGGCTCACGAGGAACCCGACCAGCAGGATCCCGGAGACCGCCATCGCGATCTTCTTGCCGATTGTGGACTGCCAGAGTCGAATGATCGGTTGCATCGGCGTCGCGAGTCTCGAGTCACGGGTCACGTGTTCCGGTGCGGGATCGGCATCGCGACCCGCGACGCGCGACCCGCGACCGTTCAGACGATCGCTTGGATTTCCTTCACGGCCCCCGCCGACTTGTGCAGCTCGGCCCGCTCGGCGTCAGTCAGCGTCACTTCGATGATCTGCTCGATCCCCTTGGCGCCGAGCTTGACCGGCACGCCACAGAAGACCTCGTTGAGCCCGTACTGACCGGTGAGCCAGGCGCTGCAGGGGAGGATCCGCTTCTTGTCGAGCGCGATCGCCTCGACCATCTGCACCGCGGCCGCACTCGGCGCGTAATACGCCGATCCGGTCTTGAGGAAGGCGACGATCTCGGCCCCGCCGTTCCGGGTGCGTTGCACGATCGGGTCGAGCTTCTCCTTGGGGAGGAGCTGCGTCACCGGGATCCCGCTCACGGTGGTGTAGCTGATCAGCGGCACCATCGTGTCGCCGTGACCGCCCAGCACCA
>JANLXK010000279.1:0-1116 GCA_031365045.1 Gemmatimonadota bacterium
CCTGCTCGTGCTCGTGGGGGTCGAGTGGGTGGAGAAGGTCCTGCTCCAGAAGACCGGCAACCGCGGGTCCGGGGTCTATGGCGTGATCGACGAATGATCGCCGGCACCAGGTTCGGTCACCTCAACATCGTCGCTCGTGACTGGCGGAAACTCGCGGCGTTCTACACCGATCTCTTCGGTTGCGTGCTGGTGCCGCCCGAGCGCGACTACGCCGGACCGGTCGTGGAGTCGGGCACCGGAGTGAAAGGGTCGACCCTGAAGGGGGTCCATCTGCGGCTTCCCGGGCACGGTCCCGATGGCCCCACTCTCGAGATCTACAGCTACACCGTCACCAAGGAGGGCTCGACGCCGGCCGTGAATCGCCCCGGCTTCGCCCACCTCGCCTTTATCGTGGACTCGGTCCCGAAGGCCCACGCGCAGGTGCTTGCGGCCGGCGGCAAGGCGGTCGGCGAGATCGTGACCACCACACCCGGCCCCGGCATCAGCATCACCTGGTGCTATCTCACCGATCCGGAAGGGAACGTCATCGAGTTGCAGAGCACGGAGCGGACGTGATCCTCGTCGTCGGCCGCCCTACGCCGGTCGGACCGATCCGTCGATTGGAAGGCCCAGATCGGCCCGTGGCCCGACGCCGCCGACCAGCAGAAGCCCCAGAGGATATCGACCGTGCCGACGGTCAAGGCACCGACGACGCAGATCTCATCGTTACCTTTCGGAGGTAGAAGTCGCGGGAGGGGGCGAGGGAAGTCAGATTTAGTGCACTGTTTTGGAAACACGGACGGGCTTTTGGCTACTGGCTACTGGTGGCTCCGTCCTGCCTGAGGACTCCGTTCTGCCATGACTCACCAGCAGCCAGCAGCCAATAGCCTCATGCCGTCACGACCAAAGTACTCCCACCACGAGGACCATCATGGACCGCACCGCCTCCGCCCGCTGGACCGGCGACCTCAAGTCCGGCAAGGGCTCCCTCAAGCTCGGCAGCGGCGCCTTTGAAGGCGCCTATTCCTTCCACTCCCGCTTCGAGAGCAGCTCCGGCACCAATCCCGAAGAGCTCCTCGGCGCCGCTGAGGCCGGTTGCTTCACGATGGCGCTCGCCAACGCCCTTGCCGGCGCCGG
>JANLXK010000280.1:0-5554 GCA_031365045.1 Gemmatimonadota bacterium
CCGCCCGGTGTGGACACCTACGTCCACGCGCACGCGCACGGCGCGCATCAACTGTCCCTGCAGCATGTACAGGTACTCACCGGCCGTGTAGAAGCCGTACGGCCTCCCCTCCACCGGCTCGGCCATCAGCTCCTCGGCGTACAGCGCCCACCCCTCCGCCGCCATCGAGTCCTCCCACATGGAGAAGGAGTCTTCGACCGCGCCGGGGGTGAGCCACCGGATCGGGCTGATCGTGCTCGCGTGCGCGGTCATGTACTTGTAGTGCCAGTCATGCCCGGGGAACCCTTCGTGGATCGCCGTGGTCGCGACCGAAGCGTGGTTGTTCAGCTTCAGTGCGCCGGGGTCGTTGCCGGTGGGACTCAGATAGAACCGCCCCACGCCGGTGGTCTTGAAGGGCGGGGCGGGGTAGTACGCCGCGTCCACCGAGCTCCGGAGCACCGGCGGGGTCTCTACCACGTCGAGCTTGTAGGTCGTGGGGATATCGAACAGGCCGCGATCGCGACCGTACGCCACCGCGCGTACGCCGTCGTCCCGGTACCACTGGAAGAGCTCGGCGTCGTTCTTCGGCGATTTGCGCGAGAGGAAGTCCATGACCTTCCGGACCGACCCCCGCTTCTCGGCCTCGCTCCCCCAGGGGAACGTGAGCTTTGCTTCGTCGGCCACCTGCTTGGCCACGACGAAGATCTTGTTCTCGTACGTCTGGACCTGCTCGGCCCCGTAGGCGAAGAGCTGCTCGGGTGTGCGGGGATCGCGCAGGCAGTTCGCCACCCGCCACGCGTACTCCGGTTCGCCCACCGCGAAACGGTCGGTGGTGTCCGTGGCATCGTAGCTCTGGTCCATCCAGGCGCCGAGCTGGCGCCACGCGTCGGCCGCCGTGATCCCCGCCCCGGAGATCCGGGTGAGCATCGCCGCGGCGAAGGGGCGGGTTCCGAGCAGCGGCTTGGCGGTGGCGGCCAAGGTCGTCACGAAGTAGGTGACGTTCGCGGCGCACCCGTTCTTGCCGTCGCGCGCAATCATCCGGTGGTCGGGACGGTTCCCGGACTTGAGCCCGGCTGCGAGGTTCGTCTGCGCCGCGGTCACGTAGGCGGGGATCGCTTCGACCCGCTTGGCCACGAGCGCCCATTCCGCCTCGCTGCCGAGCATGCCGTTGCCGGCGTCGGTCAGCCCCTGGATCTGCCAGTCGACGCCGCGGAACGGTTCCGCCACGTAGGTGTCGATGCTCCGTTCCTGATAGCGGCGGTCGGAGAGCTGGCGGTCGAGGTAGCCAGCCTGGGCGCGGATGACCTCCCGGTCGATCGCTGCCGGGGCCGAGAGCCCCGTGGGTGACAGCGCGTCGAGTGCGGCCACGAGCTTCCGGAGCGAGGTGACTTCGGCCTCGACGGCCGCGGGAGACCAATCGCGGAGGGTCCCGTCCACGTCGGC
Source organism: Gemmatimonadota bacterium (assembly GCA_031365045.1). Classification (GTDB taxonomy): domain Bacteria; phylum Gemmatimonadota; class Gemmatimonadetes; order Gemmatimonadales; family GWC2-71-9; genus CAMLHU01. The sequence continues at coordinate 1,423 of JANLXK010000280.1, forward strand.
GAGCGAGGGGTCATATCCGTCGCCGCCGAGGTAGGTGGAAATGACCGGATACCGGCGGAGGGTGTCGAGGAAATACTGCTTTCGGAAGGTGTCCAGGACCGCGTCAGCCGAGCCGGGGGCCGGTCGGCAGGCGGAGGTGACGGTACCGAGGAGGCCGACGGCGATCGCGGCTTGGCCGGTGGTCTGCAGGAAGGCACGGCGCTGCATGGTGGGCTCGCTGGTGAGCGGAAGGAGCGTGGAATCTGGCCCGGAAACCCCGTCCAGGGCAGGGGGGTCCGATTCCTCCCGACTCCTACTTCGACTCCTCCCGACTCCTCCCGACTCCTTGAGAATACCCTAGGCTCCGGCTAGTATTCCCAGGCAAGAACGGGACGTAGCGCAGTCCGGTAGCGCACTGCAATGGGGTTGCAGGGGTCGCGGGTTCAAATCCCGCCGTCCCGATGGGGGGCCGTCCAGATGGGCGGTCCCTCTTCGTTTTCAGGAGCGGGGAGCATAGAGTTAGGAGGGGTGCAGGCCCGACATCTCGACCGGATGCCAGCTACGCACCCCTCCCAACTCCTAGCTCCCGGCTTCTATGCGTCGCCTCCTCATTGCGGTCCCAATCCTCCTCGCCGCCTGTGCGCCGGGTGAGAACGCTTCCTTCCAAGGGTGCAAGACGATGTCCTCCACGGCGAATATCCCGGTGACCTCGACGGTCGACACTGCCCAGATCAAGCGTACGGCCTCCGGACTCGGCATCGAGGAGCTCCTCGAGGGGAGCGGCCGGATGGCCGAGCCGGGCAACATGGTGGCGGTGCACTACACCGGGTGGCTCACCGACGGTTCCAAGTTCGACTCGAGCCGTGACCGGGGTGAGGTCTACATCTTTCCGCTCGGACGCGGCCAGGTGATCGCTGGTTGGGACGAGGGGGTGGCGGGGATGAAGGTCGGCGGCCGCCGGAAGCTCGTGATTCCTGCGGCGCTCGGGTACGGCGACGCCGGTAACAGTGGGGTCATTCCGCCGAGGGCGACGCTGGTCTTTGACGTAGAACTCTGCGGAGTGAAGTGAGACGGGAGGAGACGGGAGGAGACGGGAGGAGTCGGCAACTCGCTGGCTCCTCCTAGTCTTTCTGGCGACGAACTGCCGCCCGCAGCCGGGACACGAGCCCAGTGACCTCCGCGCAATCCGCGAGGAGCACTCCGCTCCAGGCTGGGGGCAGGGTACCAGAACGTCCTGCGATGTACACTTGGGTTCGGAGCTCGGCGCACGAGCCGACCGAGATCTGGAGGAACCGGGCGAACTCCTTTCGACCACCCCGACCGTGACCTTCGGCGATGTTGGATGCGACAGAGACCGCTGCGCTCCGCATTTGGTCGCGAAGGCGGCGGTCTTGGGCGAACTCGGCAGTCGCGGTCGCCCGGTACACCGAGTCCGCGAGTGCAGTAGCCCGTTGCCAGGCGATCAGTTCCTCGAGGCGTGCCATACCCCAAGATGTCACCTGTCTCTCGGTCGACCGTCACCAAGATCACGCGAGCCGGACCGATCGAGCGCATGCTCCTCTCGTCTCCTTTCGTCTCCTCTCGTCTCCTTTCGCCTCCTCCCGTCTCCTCCCGTCTCCTCTTGTCTCCTCCCGTCTCCTCTTGTCTCCTCCCGTCTCCTCTTGTCTCCTCCCATCTCCTCTTGTCTCCTCCCGTCTCCTCTTGTCTCAATTCAGTTACACTGCGAATACTCCTTCCCATTCACGTTCAGGATGGGATCCCCATTCGAATTCTGGGTGATCCGCAATCCTGCCTGGGCGAAGGGTGCGCCGTTCTCGGAGATCCAGAGGTCGCCGTTCGACACCCGCCAGCGATACTGGGCGGCCCCGTTGCCGCTGCCGAAGACGGTCCCGTTCTGTCCCGACGAGACCATCTCGTGCCCGGTCCCGACCACGAGGCGCCCGTCGCGCAGGAAGACGCCGCGCTCGGTGTTGGTCGAACCGGTGATCTGGCTGTAGTGCATGTAGCACCAGGGGCTCGACAGGAGGATCCGCTCGATCTGCGCGTCCTGTCCCGTGGCCCGGGGAGCGGGCTGCACCTGGCTCCTCCCGTCTCCTCCCGTCTCCTCTCGACTCCGAGAGGTGGCGGAAGCGGATCCTCGCCGAAGCACCGTCGTCTGTCCGTTGGCCACGAAAGTGAGCTCATCCCCTGCGACCGCGGCCGAGAACAGGTACCCCTGCCCTTGGGCCAGGAAGGTCCCGATCAGCGCGCGCCCCACTTTGCGGGCGGTGAAGGGGTAGTCCACGCCGTTGGTGGTGATGGTGCCGGTGTAGCTGGCCCCCTGCTTTCGCGTGGAGATGGCGCCGCCGTTGCCGCTGAAGGTGCCGACGTACGGGTCGGCCGTGGCAGCGGCGGCGGGCTTGCCTTGGCCGGCCAACGGGGTGCCGAGGCAGAGGAGGAGGATCAGCGAAGGGGCGAGGCGCATCCGGGAGCTCCAAGGGGGGTGAAATAGAATCGCCCCCAGGGAAGGGGGCGTCAATCACCGAACGAAAGGTCACTGTTAGCCGTCGGTCAGGGGCTGAGCAGGGTGAAGGTCACCCCGATCGAGTAGTTCCCCGGCGTGTCGACCGCGTAGCTCCAAAGGCTCTTGAAGAAGAGCGGCGAGACGGTGCCGCCGGTACCCGACCCGGACCCGATCGTGGCGCCAGCGGCCGCGAGCGGTGTGTAGGCGCCCGCGAGCGAGGTGGCCCACTGCAGATCGGCAAGCGGCTTGGTCGCGCGCGCCGGATTGCCGGGGTCGGTCGTGACGGCCGTCCAGAAGGTCGACGCGCTCGAGATCTGCACCCGCCATCCTTGGTTCGCCTTGACGGTGACGGTGGGGCCACTGAGGCTCGCGAAACCGTTGTTGTAGTTGGTCGCGGTGATGGTCCCGAAGGCGGTCGTGGCCGAGCCGATGGTCATTCGGAGGATGACCGGGAAGGTCACGGACGCGGTGGCGGTCACGGTGCAGGTGCCCGCCGCGCCTACCTCGTTGCAGACTTGGGCTGCGGCGGGAATCGCGAAAGCGCCCGTGAGCAGGAGCGCGGCCACGAGACCGAGACGATGACGCATCAAATGGTCCCCCGGACCGCGCGAAAGTTACCGGTGACACCGCCGCCGGCCCCGGTCATGGCCCAGGTGCCCGAGATAGTATCGGCCACGACAGTGCCGACGTGACGACGTTCCCCGCCGAGTTCGGCGGTTAGGTCGACGGTGGTCGCGTCCAGGAAGACGCCGGAGACCGGACCGCTCAGATTGGTCGGTGTGCCACTCCCGTCATCCACGGCGATCGCGAGGGTCCCCGCGAGGGTGCAAGTGCCGGGCTGCGAGAGGGTCATCGTGCCGGTGAGAGTGGCCGCGGGAGAACTCTGGGTACCGCTGTAGGTCCAGTTCCCGTGCACGTCGACCGGCGTGCCGCAATCGGTGCCGTCGGAGCTGCACGCGGCGACCCCGACGAGACAGCCGAGCCCGAGTAGCAAGGTCCTCAACGCCGCCGCCTGCCGCCCGACCCGGGGGCGCTGCCGTCGAACACGCGGACCTGGCGGAAACCGAACTTGAGCCGGACCGGGGGGAGGTCTCCCGCCGCGCCGATCTCGACGTTCGGGGGCGTCTGCAACGCCCGGAGGCGCTCCTGGCTCGCGCTCAGGTCGACGTTCACGCTATAGTGACCGGCCGGGAGGGCGTCGAAGAGCGCCACACCGTTGGAGTCAGGATGGGCGATCCAGACGCCGCCTGCGCTGTCGGTGGCGGTCACGAAGAGCTGATCGAGCCGCGTGGAAGGGAGGCGTCCGAGTGAATCGATCGACGGCAGCAGTTGCACAACGAGGTGCCCGGTCCGGACGACCGGGAGTTCCCATTCCTTGATCCCGGGGCCGCTCGGCACGCTTGGGGCCATCTGGCCTGCGCGGAGCGAACCCATGTCGACGAGCGGCGGGGTGTTGGGAGCGGCCTGCTCGTAGAACCTGAACGAGCCGTCCGGCGCGGTCAGGATCGAGTGTCCGCCTTGGCGGACCAGCACGCCCCCGAGGCCCGCCTCACCCCCGTCCCGGATGCCGTTGCCGTTCCGGTCGTCGAACACCGCGCCGCGCGACAGCGGGCGGCGCACGCCGGGGAGGCCGATGGAGCGCTCGAACCG
>JANLXK010000291.1:0-2776 GCA_031365045.1 Gemmatimonadota bacterium
CCGCCCACAGGAGGTACGCGGCGGCGAAGATGACGCCGGTCGCGGCGATCCCGGTCGCGAGCGGCTGAGTGGCGAAGCTGCCGATGAGGACGAGGAACTCGCCCACGAAGCCGTTGGTGCCCGGCACACCGATCGAGGAGAGCGACACGATCACGAAGACCGTCGCGAAGGCCGGCATCACCCGGGCCAGCCCGCCGAACGCGGCGATATCACGCGTGTGCCGGCGCTCGTACAGCATCCCGATCAGGAGGAAGAGCCCGCCGGTGGAGATGCCGTGGGCGAGCATCACGATAATGGCCCCCTGGATCCCCTGCACCGTCATCGCCCAGATGCCGAGCATCACGAACCCCATGTGGCTCACCGAGGAGTAGGCCACGAGCTTCTTGACGTCGGGCTGCACCAGGGCCACGAGCGCGCCGTAGACGATCCCGATCACCGCCAGCGCGAGCACCACCGCCTGCGTCAGCGCGGCGAACGCCTCCGCCGGGAAGAACGGGATGGCGAACCGGAGGTAGCCGTAAGTGCCCATCTTGAGGAGCACGGAGGCCAGCAGGACCGAGGCGGCCGTGGGCGCCTCGACGTGGGCGTCGGGGAGCCAGGTGTGGAACGGGAAGACCGGCACCTTGATGGCGAACGCCAGGAAGAAAGCGCCGAAGAGCCACGGCTTGAGCGGCCCGAGCGCCCCGGTGGCGGCGTAGGTCAGCAGGTCGTCGTAGGCGAAGCTGATGGTGCCCATCGCGTGCTGGCGGTGCCAGACCATGACCAGGATGGCCACCAGCATGAGCAGCGACCCGGCCATCGTGTAGATGAAGAACTTGATGGCCGCGTAGAGCCGGTTGGACCCGCCCCACACCCCGATGAGGAAATACATCGGGATCAGCATCACTTCCCAGAAGACATAGAAGACGAAGAGGTCGAGGGCAACGAACACCCCGATCATCCCCGTCAGGAGCACCAGCAGGAGCGCGTAGTAGCCCCGGAGGCGGGTCTCGATCGAATTCCAGCTCGAGAGCACGCAGAGCGGCATCAGGAGCGCGGAGAGCATCACCAGGAAGACAGAGAGCCCGTCGATCCCGAGGGTGTAGTTGACACCGTAGGCGGGGATCCACGGGATGCTGACGCGGAGCTGCATCCCCAGGCTCGGGTCGAACACCCACCAGAGGCCCAGGCCGACCAGCGCCTCGACGATGGTGACCCCGAGGGCCAGGCCGCGCGCCCACCGGGCCGGGAGCGCCACGATGAGGAGGGCGCCCACCAGCGGCAGGACCACCAGCGCGTGGAGCGCCCAGTCGAAGAAGTCGATCGCTGCGAGGAACTCGGTCATCGGCGGCTCAACGCGTCACGGCGTGGATCACGTACAGGGCCCCGGCCAGGAAGAGCACCAGGTAGAGCCCGACCTGCCCGGTCTGCAGCCAGCTGCCCACCCGTCCCAGCGCACGCGCGACGGTGGCGACGCCATTGACGGTCCCGTCGATGCCGTCCTGGTCGGCGTCCTTCCAGAGCACGCTCTCGCTGAAGCGCAGCAGCGGGCGCACGATGAGGGCATCGTAGATCTCGTCGACGTAATACTTCCGGTTGAGCACCGCCGCGAAGCCGGTGTCGGGTGCAGCCTGGGCGGCCGGCACCAGCGTGGCGCGCGAGGTCATGCGGTAGCCCCACCAGAGCCCGCCGAGCCCGATCAGCACTGCCACCGTCATCAACAGGTACTCGGTCGAGCCGTGCGGCATCATCGCCGGGCGGATGCGGGTGGCGGGCGCGAGCACCGGCTCGAGCCAGTGCTCCAACCCCGCGTGCCCGCCGATGAACGCCGGCAAGTTGAACGCCCCACCGAAGACCGAGAGGAGCCCGAGCACCACGAGCGGCCCGGTCATGATCCAGGGCGCCTCGTGCAGGTGCTCCGCCTCCTTGGCCCCGGTGCGGTTGGCGCCGAGGAAGGTCATCGTGATGAGGCGGGCCATGTACACCGCGGTGCAGAGCGCCGCGGCGAGCCCCGCCACCCAGAACAGGTAGTACACCGGCTCCGAGGCGCCGCGCGCGAAGGCGGAGGCGAGGATCTCGTCCTTCGAGAAGAAGCCGGAGAAGAGCGGGAAGCCGGCGATGGCGAGCGTGGCGGCCGACATCAGCACGAACGTCACCGGCATCGCCTGCCGCAACCCGCCCATGTTGCGCATGTCCTGCGCGTCCTCGTGGCTGTGGGTGGCGTGATACGCGTGGTGCATGGCGTAGATCACGCTGCCCGCACCCAGGAAGAGAAGCGCCTTGAAGAAGGCGTGGGTGGCCAGGTGGAAGATCCCCGCCACGTACGCGCCCGAGCCCACACCGAGGAACATGTACCCCAGCTGGGAGACGGTCGAATAGGCCAGCACCTTCTTGATGTCATACTGTTTGAGACCGATGGTCGCCGCGAAGATGGCAGTGCCGGCGCCGATCCCGGCCAGGATCGTGCTCGACATCGGTGCCAGGGCGAAGAGCACATTGGTACGCGCCACGAGGTACACGCCGGCCGTCACCATCGTGGCGGCATGGATCAGCGCCGACACGGGGGTCGGGCCCGCCATCGCGTCGGGGAGCCAGGTGTAGAGCGGGATCTGCGCGCTCTTGCCGGTGCAGCCGAGGATCAGGAAGAGGGTCGCGGCCGTGACGACCGCGCTCCCCCCCGCGAAGACCCCGGGGGCCGCCTGGGCCATCTCCCGGAAGGTGAGGGTGCCGAGCGCCTTCCAGAGGATGAACATCGCGATCAGGAAACCGAAGTCACCGATCCGGTTGACGATGAAGG
>JANLXK010000296.1:0-3184 GCA_031365045.1 Gemmatimonadota bacterium
ACACCTTCGCCGCCGCTGCCGCGCTGCGGCGGACGGCACTGCAGCACGCGCTCGCCGAGGGAGACCTCGTCGCGCTCGCGGATGCGGCCCATGCCATCGTGGCCGGCGCAGGACAGCTCGGCGCCGCGAACTTGATGGCGGACGCGCGCCGGGTGGAGGAGTCCGCCCGTCAGGGCGACGCCGCCACCGCCCTCGGGGCCACCCCTGCCCTGCTTTCCAGCTTCGATGCCGCCCTGACCGCACTCGGTCAGGCACGGGAGGGCCGATGAACCTGCGTCGCATCGCCGTGGTCGAGGACAATCCCGACAACCGCCTCCTGCTCCAGGCCCTGCTGGTCGATCTCTACCGGATCGACGAGTACGAGGATGGCCCGGCAGCCCTCATCGGGATGGCGCTGACACCTCCCGACCTCGTCCTGCTCGATATCTCGCTTCCGGAGATGGATGGCCCCGAGGTGCTGAGGCGGCTCCGGGCCCATCCGGCCCTCCGGCGCCTGCCGGTCATCGCCCTGACCGCCCACGCGATGACGGGGGACCGGGAGAAGTTCCTCGCCATGGGATTCGACGGGTACGTGACCAAGCCCATCCTCGACGAGGAGGTCCTCTTCGCCGCCATCCGCACTCTCCTCCCCCCGGCCTGACCTCCGTGGAACGCGGCACCTCACGCACCGTCACCTACATCGGCTTCCTGCTCGCCGTCATCCTTGTGCTGGGGGCGGCGTTCGTCGCGTATCGCAGCCAGAAGCTCTACCACCAGACCGTGGCCGCCGAGGCGCATACCTACATCGTCCTGGAGAGCGCGACCGAGTTCCTCAACCGGATCCTCCAGGGCGAATCGAGCGCGCGCGGCTACGCCCTCACCGGCGACCGGGCCTTGCGGCTCGACAGCGAGAACTCGCTGGCGCAGGCCCGGCCGCTGCTCGACTCCCTCCTCTCGCTGACACTCGACGACCCGGTCCAGCAGCAGCGCCTCGCCCTGATCGGTCCCCTCGCCGCGCGCCGCGTGGCGCTGATCCAGGAGTCCCAGGCTGCCCGCGACTCGGCCGGGGGTGTCACGAAACAGATCTCGGCGATCGTCCATTCCGGTGACGCCGTGATGCACCAGATCCGGAAGGAATTGCTGCAGCTCAAGACCGAGGAGCTCGGCCACCTGGACGCGCAGACCACGACCGCCGAGGAGACGGGTGCGCGCGCCCTGACCACGGCGCTCGTCGGGATCGGGCTGGCGCTCCTGATCCTGCTCGCGGCGCTCTCGATCACCTTCCAGGAATTGCGCGAACGGGAGCGGGCCGAAGGGGACCTCATGCGCGAGGCGGAGCTCCAGGCGGTGCTCATCGAGATGCAGCAGGCGATCGCCAGCGCTCCCACGGGTGACCAGCAGATCCTGGAGCTCATCGTCGAACAGGCGATGCACCTGACCGAGGCCGACGGGGCGATGCTCGCGGTCGTGGACCCGGACCAGGACCACTACACCGTCCGGAGTTCCCTCGGGAACGTGGAGCAGTGGCGCGGCCAGCGGATGGATCTCCACACCTCGATCATCGGGTGGGTGACACGCAACCGCGAGGCCACGATGATCCCCGACGCCTACACCGACCCGCGGGTGGATCAGAAGCAGGTCCGCACTCTCACCAACCGCGCGCTGGTGGTGCTCCCCATCATGGAAGGGGAGCGCGCCATCGGCGCGCTCCTGATCGCGTCGCTCCGGCCCGACGCCTTCACCCAGCGGGAGTTCACGATCCTCAAGATCATGAGCGGCATCCTCTCGGCGGGACTCACCAACGCCGCCGCCTTCGAGGCCAACGAACGCCTCGTCGCCGAGCTGCGGCAGAGCCGGGACGCCGCCGAGGACGCCAGCCGGGCCAAGAGCTCCTTCCTGGCCACGATGAGCCACGAGCTCCGCACGCCGCTCAACTCCGTCATCGGCTTCGCCAACCTGCTGATCCGGAACCGTGCCGGCAACCTCACCGCCGCGGATCTCCAGTTCCTCGACCGGATCCGTGACAATGGCACCCACCTCCTGCACCTGATCAACGACGTCCTCGACGTCTCCAAGATCGAGGCGGGACGGATGGAGGTGCACCCGGTGCCGACCGACCTCGCCCCGCTGGTGCGCGACACGGTCGCCCAGCTCGGCGGCCAGGCCATCACCCGCACGGTCGAGCTCCACGCCGAGGCCGCCGACGGCCTCCTCCCGATCAAGGTCGATCCCGCCCGGCTCAAGCAGGTCCTCATCAACCTGATCGGCAACGCCCTCAAGTTCACCGAGAACGGGAGCGTCACGGTCAAGGTCGTGGCCGACGAGGGCGGACGCCCGCTCCGGATCGACGTGATCGACACCGGCATCGGCATCGCCCCCGACCGGCTCGAGGCGGTCTTCGAGGCGTTCACCCAGGCGGAGGCCACCACCGAACGCCGCTTCGGGGGCACCGGGCTCGGCCTTACCATCTCGCGCTCCCTGCTCCGCCTGATGGGCGCCGACCTGACCGCCCGCAGCGCCCCCGGCCAAGGGTCCACCTTCAGCATCACCTTCCCTGCCGCCGCGGCCCGGGTCGCGGCCGACCTGGTCCAGCGGCACCTGACCCCACCGCCGGTCCCCCGGCATGGGCTGACCCCCCTCATCCTCATCGTCGACGACGAATCCGACGCCCGCACCCTCCTGCGGAGCTACCTCGAAGACGACGGCTACCGCACCGCCGAGGCCACGAATGGCGCGGAGGGACTGACGCACGCGCGGGTCCTCCACCCGGCGCTGATCACCCTCGACCTCCGGATGCCGAGGATGAACGGCTTCGAATTCCTCCGCCTGCTCCGCGCCGACCCGGAGATCTCGAACATCCCGGTGCTGGTGATCAGCATCGAGCCGGAGGGCCACGGCGGATCGCTGGTCGGGGCGCTGGACGTGCTGGCCAAGCCGGTGGAGCGCGCGGCACTGCTGGGAGTGGTCCAGCGGGTCCTTCCCGCGGCCAGAGGGCGGGTTCTGGTGGTCGACGACGATGCGCACACCCGGCAGCTCTTCGCCGCAGTGCTCGGGGCCGAAGGGTACCAGGTGCGGGTAGTGCGCGACGGACTGGAGGCGTTCCATGCGCTCGAGGAGGAGATCCCGGATCTGGTCCTCCTCGACCTGATGATGCCGGTGATGCCTGGGGGGACGTTCCTCGCGGCCCTGCGGACCGATCCGCGCT
>JANLXK010000300.1:0-1151 GCA_031365045.1 Gemmatimonadota bacterium
GAGCGATCTCGCCGCGGTCCGTCGGATCGCGTTCTGAACGAAGGGAGTCCATCCCAGCACCACCCCTTTGACGCCCAGGGCCTGACGGCTCCAGCGATAGAGATCGAAGCGGTCGACGTGCGACGCGATCAGGCCGTTCGAAAGGGTAAAGGTCGCGTCAATGACGTTGTGCACGGGCTTGCCCGTGCTGCTGAACGTGTACCACGCCTCCCAATGCGCCGAGCCGCTGCGCTCGTCGGCCTGGACGGCGCTGAACTCGATCCGGAGGTCCTTCCCGCGGGCGCAGAGCATCCGCCACATCCCCCTGGCACTGTCACCCCGGAGGGCGGGGAAGACCGGGTCGCTGAAGGCGACGTCCGGCGCGTAACACGCCACCATCCCCTCGGCGTCGCGCTTCTGGAAGGCAGTATAGAAACGGGTAATGAGCTCGGCGTGGGCGCTCAGAGATGGACCCCGTCGGGAGCGGTGAGCTTCGGATCGGTCACGTTGCCGGTGTTTCGCACCCCAGCGGGCTCGAACAGCATCAACTCGAACTCCTCCTCGGCAACCGGACGGTGCTCCACCCCGAGCGGGATCACGAGGCAATCGCCGGGTCCAAGTTCCACCATTCGGTCGCGGAACTCGATCCGGAGCCGGCCCCGGTGGATGAGGAACATCTCGTCTTGGGTGTCGTGATGGTGCCAGACGAACTCCCCCTGCACCTTGACCAGCTTCACCTCCTGGCCGTTGAGCTCGGCAACGACCTTGGGGCGCCAGTGCTCGTGGATGCGGGCGAAGCTCGCCGCCAGACCCACCTTCTCCGGGGTGCTCACTCAGCCCAGCGTCGCCTTGAGCCGGACCGGCACGCTGAGGGCGCGGGAGAGGATGCATCCCGTTCGTATGGCCTCCGCGTGCTTCTGGAACTCCGCGTCGGCGACCCCGGGGACGACCCCCTTGGTCTCCAGATCGATGCCGGTGATGCTGAATCCCTCGGCACCCTTCTCGAGGCGGACGGTGGCCTTGGTGTCGAGCGACGTCACTGGGTGTCCGGCGCTGGCAAGGGCGTTGGCGAGCGCCATCGTGAAGCAACCAGCCTCCGCGGCGCCGAGGAGCTCCTCGGGATTGGTGCCGGAGGCGCTCTCGAAGCGGGAGTGGAAGGAATAGGCGCCTTC
>JANLXK010000302.1:0-12779 GCA_031365045.1 Gemmatimonadota bacterium
AGCGCCTAGCGCCTAGCGCCTAGCGAGAAGGCCGGAGAGATCGGGACAGCACGGGAGGAACTGCCGAGGTAGGGCGGGGTCGTCATCGTCTCTCGCTAGGCGCTAGGCGCTTCTCGCTCCAATACCAGCGTCACCGGCCCATCATTGACCAACGCCACATCCATCATCGCCCCGAACTCCCCCGTCGCGACCTGGAGTCCGGTCTTCCGGAGCTGAGTCACGAAGTCCTCGTACAGCGGGATCGCTTCTTCGGGCCGCGCGGCCGCGATGAAGCTGGGGCGCCGCCCCTTCTCGGCGTCGCCGTACAGGGTGAACTGGCTCACCACCAGCACCGCCCCGCCGACCTCGGCCAGCGCGAGGTTCATCTTCCCCTCGGTGTCGCCGAAGAGCCTCACGCCCGTGATCTTGTCGGCCATCCAGGCGTTCTGGGTCGGGGTGTCGCCGTGGGTCCATCCGGCCAGGACCAGGAATCCCCGGTCGATGGCGCCCGTGACGCGCCCGGAGATGGTGACGGAGGCGGAAGAGACGCGCTGCAATACGACTCGCATGGGAAGAAACTAACCCCACGCCGTTTCCACCTCACCCCCCGGCCTTCCTCACGAGGGGGTGAGGCCCGGAGAGGGGGAGCAACTCCACGAAGTGAAAAGCCCCCCTCCGGTTTTCGGAGGGGGTTGGGGGGAGGTTCATTGATCCAGGATCAGCGCGAACATCAGCGGCGCCACGATCGACGCGTCCGACTCGATGATGAACTTGGGGGTGTCCACGCCGAGTTTGCCCCAGGTGATCTTCTCGTTGGGGACCGCACCGGAGTAGGAGCCGTAGCTCGTGGTGCTGTCGCTGATCTGGCAGAAGTAGCCCCAGAGCGGCACGTCGGTGCGGCCGAGGTCCTGGTGCAGCATCGGCACGACGCAGATCGGGAAGTCGCCGGCGATGCCGCCGCCGATCTGGAAGAAGCCGATGGAGCTCTTGGGCGCCGTGGTCATGTACCACTGGGCCAGCGACTGCATGTATTCGATCCCGGTCCGCACCGTGTGGACGTTCTTGACGTGCCCCTCGATGCAGTGCCCGGCGTACATGTTGGCGAGGGTCGAGTCCTCCCACCCCGGCACGAACATCGGGAGGTCCTTCTCTGCGGCGGCCAGAAGCCAGGAGTTCTTCGGGTCGATCTGGTAGGAGGCCTTGAGTTTCCCGGAGAGGAGGATCCGGTACATGAACTCGTGCGGGAAGTAGCGCTCCCCCTTCTTGTCGGCCGCCACCCACTCCTCCAGCACCACCTTCTCGATCCGCCGCATCGCCTCCATCTCGGGGATGCAGGTGTCGGTGACCCGGTTCATGTGCTTCGCGAGCAGCTTCGCCTCATCCGCGGGGGTCAGGTCGCGGTAATGCGGCACCCGCTCGTAGTGGTCGTGGGCCACGAGGTTGAACACGTCCTCCTCGAGGTTGGCCCCGGTGCAGCTGATCGCCGTCACCTTCCCCTGCCGGATCATCTCCGCCAGCGAAAGCCCCAGCTCCGCCGTGCTCATCGCGCCGGCCAGGGTGACGAGCATCGAGCCCCCCTTGGCGAGGTGCGCGCGATAGCCGTCGGCGCCGTCGATGAGCGCGGCGGCGTTGAAGTGCCGGAAGTGGTGGCGGAGGAACTGGGAGATGGGGCCGGTGGGCTTGGGCATTGTGGCGCGTGTTGGGTGTTGGGTATTGCGTGCGGCCGGGGCGAGCACTCCCGCGCGAAGGGCTAAACATAATCGAAGCAAAGGGGGCCCGTTACTGGTGGCCCCCCTCACGCAACACGCAACACCCAACACTCCCCTACTCCACCGTCACGCTCTTCGCCAGGTTCCGCGGCTGGTCCACGTTGCACCCCCGCTTGACCGCCACGTAGTAGCTGAAGAGCTGCAGCGGGATGATGGTGAGGAGCGGCGTCAGGAGATCGTGGGTCGCCGGGATGTGGAACACCGCGTCCGCCTTCCGGGCGATGTCGACGTCCCCTTCGGTCACGATGGCGATGACGTTGCCGCCCCGCGCCTTCACCTCTTCGACGTTGCTCAGGATCTTGGCGTGTACCGCATCCTTGGGCGCCACCACGACCACCGGCATGTTCTCGTCGATCAGCGCGATCGGGCCGTGCTTCATCTCGGCCGCCGGGTACCCCTCGGCGTGGATGTAGCTGATCTCCTTGAGCTTCAAGGCCCCCTCCAGCGCCACCGGGAAGTTCACCCCGCGGCCCAGGTAGAGCGCGTTCTGCGAGTGCTGGAACCGGTCGGCCAGCGTCTCGACCGCCTCGGCCTGCTCGATGATCCGCTGCACCTGCGCGGGGATCTGCTGCAGCGCGTGGATCATCTCACGCCCCTGCAGCACGCTCATGTGCTTGAGCCGGGCGAGCCGGATCGCGAACATCGCCAGCGCCACCACCTGGCTGGTGAACGCCTTGGTGCTCGCCACCCCGACCTCGGGGCCGGCGTGCAGATAGATGCCGCCGTGCACCTCGCGCGCAATGGTCGAACCGACCACGTTCACGAACCCGATGGTGCGCGCCCCCCGCTGCTTCGCCTCGCGCAGCGCGGCGAGCGTATCGGCGGTCTCGCCGCTCTGCGAGATCCCGATCACCAGCGTGTGCTCGTTCACGACCGGGTTCCGGTACCGGAACTCGGAAGCGTACTCGACCTCCACCGGCACCCGCGCCAGCTCCTCGATCAGGTATTCGCCGATCAGGCCGGAGTGCCAGCTGGTGCCACAGGCGGTGATGACGATCCGGTCGAACCTCTTCAGCTGGTCGTCAGTCAGGTTGAGGCCGTCCATGCGCGCCGTCCCCTGCTCCTCGAGCAAGTGGCCGCGCATCGTGTTCTGGATGGTCTCCGGCTGCTCGAAGATCTCCTTGAGCATGAAGTGGTCGAACCCGCCCCGTTCGATCGTGGCGAGGTCCCACTCGATCTGGCTCACCGGCTTGCTGATCCGCGACAAGTGCAGGTCGCGCACGCTGTACCCTTCGCGCGTGAGCACCGCCATCTCGCCGTCGTCCAGGTATACCACCGACCGCGTGTGCGCGAGGATCGCCGAGGCGTCGGAGGCGATGAACCACTCGCCATCGCCCACGCCGACCAGGAGCGGCGACCCTTGCCGCGCCGCCACCAGCACGTCCGGCTCGTCGGACGAGATCACCGCCAGTCCGTATGCCCCTTCCACTTCGCGCAATGCCGCCGCCACCGCCTCGGCCAGGTCGTCCTTGTAGTGCTCCCCGATCAGGTGCGCCAGCACTTCGGTGTCGGTCTCTGATTTGAATATGTGTCCGCGCGTGAGCAGCAACTTCTTGATGGCCGGAGCGTTCTCGATGATGCCGTTGTGGATCACGGCGATCTTGCCGCTCTGATCGGTGTGCGGGTGCGCGTTGGGGGTGGTGGGCGCGCCGTGGGTGGCCCAGCGGGTGTGGCCGATGCCGAGCGTACCCTTCGGGGTGTGCCCGACCAGCGCCCGCTCGAGGTTGGCCAGTTTTCCGGCCGCCTTGATCACCTCGAGCTTGCCGTTGACCACGGCGACTCCCGCCGAGTCGTAGCCCCGATACTCCAAGCGACGCAGCCCCTCGATGAGGAGCGGCGCCGCCTGACGGTCACCGATGTAGCCTACGATCCCGCACATTGGATATCTCCTACTGCTTGCCGAAGGCCGCTCGGCAGGCCGAAACGAGTTCCTCCGCCTCGGGGGCGGTCGGCGCTTCGGCGATGAATCGAACGATCGGTTCCGTTCCCGACGGCCGGGCGTGTACCCAGCGATCGGCCCAGCTGAGGCGGAGCCCGTCGCGCTCGTCGACGGTGGCTTCGGGGAATTTCCGCCGGAGCGCCTCATACACCGGGGCCAGATCGGGCCCGCGGGGCGCCTTCGCCTTGACAATAATGTAACGGGGCGCGGCAGCGACGCACTCGGAGACCTTCATCCCGCTCGCCACGAGATGCTGCAGCACCAGCGCCGCCCCGGCCGGCGCATCGCGCCCGACGTGGAGCGCCGGGAGCATCACGCCGCCGTTCCCCTCACCGCCCACCACCGCACGCTCCTCGATCATCGCCCGGGCCACGTTGGCCTCCCCCACGGCGGCGCGGAAGAAGCGCGCCCCGAACGCCTTGGCCGCGTCCTCCACCACGAGCGAGGTGGAGAGGTTGGCCACCACCGTCGCCTCACCGCCGACGACCTCCGGGGTCCGCCCGCCGGCGGCGAGCACCGCGCGCACCGCGAAGGCGAGGGTGTAGTCCTCCCCGATCGGGCGCCCCAGTTCGTCCACCAGCGCGAGGCGATCCACGTCGGGATCCACCGCCATCCCGATGTCGGCCCGGGAGTCGCGCACCAGTTTGCTGAGGTCGCCGAGGTTCTCGGGGAGGGGTTCCGGCGCGCGGGGGAAGCGGCCGTCGGTCTCGGTGTTGATGGCGAACACCTCGCACCCCAGCGCTTCCAGCAGCTGCGGCATCGTGGTGCCCCCGGCGCCGCGCACGCAATCGAGCGCCACCTTGAAGCGGCAGCGGCGGATCGCCTCGCGGTCGAGCATCGGGAGGCTCATGACCAGGTCGAGGTGGCGCCGGATGGCGTCGGGATCTTGGGTGTACGCGCCGATCCCGTCCCACCCCGCCCGCGGCATCCCCTTCTCGGCCAATGTGCGGACGGCCGTCCCGGCTGTCGAATCGAGGAAGATCCCGTCGGGGCCGACCAGCTTGAGCGCGTTCCACTCGATCGGATTGTGGCTCGCGGTCAGGATCAGCCCGGCGCCGGCGTGGTGGTGCTCGACCGCGAGCTGCACCGTCGGCGTGGGGACGATCCCGAGGTCGATGACCCCCGCCCCGGAGGACATCAGGCCGGCGATGGCCGCGTGCGCGAACATCTCGCCGCTGGTGCGGGCGTCGCGCCCGAGGACCACGACGGGGCGACCGACGGCGCGGGCCCAGGCGCCGAGGGCGGCGGCGTGGCGCGCGACCAGTTCGGGCGTCAGGTCCGTGCCGACGATGCCACGCATCCCGGACACGGAGACCATCAGAGTCTGGGACATCAGAGTGAGACGGGGAGTTTGGCGGGATCGGGGAAGGCGCGCAGGAAGGCCTCGACCACGCGCGGGTCGAACTGGGTGCCGATGCATCGACGGAGCTCGTCGAGCGCCTCGGTGGCAGGGCGAAGGGTGCGGTAGGTGCGGTTGGTCGTCATCGCGTCGAAGGCGTCGGCCACGGCCACCACGTGCGCCTCCTCCGGGATCGCGTCCCCTTTGAGGCCGTCGGGGAAGCCGCTGCCATTCAGGCGTTCGTGGTGCGAGCGCACGATCCGGAGCACACGCGGCGACTCGCGCGCGAGGGGGGCCAGGATCCGCTCGCCCAGCACCGTGTGCTCGGTGATGTGCTGGAATTCCTCGGGGGTGAGGGGGCCCGGCTTGTTGAGCACCGCCTCGCGCGTCCCGATCTTGCCGATATCATGCAGCTCGGCGCCCAGCCGCAGCTCTTCGAGCGCGTCGCCGGTCCAGCCGAGCACCACCGCCGTCTTCACTGCGTACCAGCTGACCCGCTTGGAATGGCCGCGGGTGTAGGCGTCCTTCGCTTCGAGCGCATGAGCGAGGGTCTGGACCGCGTCGACGAACTGTTCCTTGATCCGGCGCGACTGCTCCCGCACCCGGAGCTCCAGGTGCTTCTGGTAGAAGCGGTTCTGGAGGATCAATTCGCGCTTTTCGAGGGCCTTGGCCACCCGGGCACGCACTTCGTCGATGATGACCGGCTTGGCGAGGTAGTCGAGCGCCCCCATCTGCATGCAGGCCACGGCGGTCTCGACGTCGGAGACCGCGGTGAGCATGATGACCGCGGTGTCGGGGTGGCGTTGGCGGAGTTCCTGGAGGAGCTGGATCCCGTCGAGCCCGGGCATGTGGATGTCGCTGATGACCAGCGGCACCTCACCCGACTTCGCCAGGACCTCGAGCGCTTCTTCCCCGCTCCCCGCTTCGAGGCACGACAGCCCCTGGCCCTCGATGACGCGCACCAAGGCGTGGCGGACGAGTGAGTCGTCGTCGACGATCAGGCACCGGGCCGATTCGGTGCGCTTGGGGACCTGGACTGGAGCGGGGGCACTCACGATTGAAACATACCGCACCGGGGGGTCTCCACAACGGTCGACCTGCCCCCGTCGGGGGCCCGCCGTTAGCTTTCCCCGCCTCTACAACCCCTTCGGGACATGACGCGCATCCTCGCTGGTGATCCAGGTCACAAACTCGCCACCCGGGCGGTCCACGCCGGGCAGGTCCCCGACCCTCTCGCCGGGGCAGTGATGCCCCCCATCTACCAGACCTCGACCTACATCCAGGAGGGACTGGGGATCCACAAGGGGTATGAGTACGCCCGGACCGCCAACCCGACCCGCGAGGTGCTGGAGCGGAACGTGGCGGCGCTGGAAGGGGCCACCCACGGCTTCGCCTTCGGCTCCGGTCTCGCGGCCCTCGACGTCCTGCTCAAGACCTTCTCCCCCGGCGACCACGTCGTCTGTGGCGAGACGCTCTACGGCGGGTCGCATCGCCTGATGAAGCGGGTGTACGAGAAGTTCGGGATGAGCTTCACCTTCGTCGATGGGCGCGATCCGAAGCACTTCGCCGCGGCCATCACGCCGAAGACGAAGATGCTCTACGTCGAGACCCCCACCAATCCGATGATGACCCTCACCGACCTCCGGGCGGTGGGCGACCTGGCGCAGGCGCGCGGCATCGTCTTCGCGGTCGACAATACCTTCGCGACGCCGATCTTCCAGCGCCCGCTCGAGTTCGGCGCCGACGTGGTGCTGCACAGCACCACCAAGTACCTCAACGGCCACAGCGACATGATCGGCGGGATGCTCGTGACCTCGCGCGAGGACCTGGCCGAGCAGTTCGGCTTCCTGCAGAACGCGTCGGGGCCGGTGCCGGGGCCGATGGACTGCTTCCTCGCCCTCCGGGGGATCAAGACCCTGCCGCTCCGGATGCACCGGCACGACGAGACCGGCCGCACCATCGCCGCGTGGCTCGCGAAGCACCCGGGAGTGCAGAAGATTTACTATCCCGGCCTGCCCGATCATCCGCAACACGACCTTGCCAAGCGCCAGATGGGTGGTTTCGGCGGGATGATCTCGATCGACCTGGGCGACGTGGCCAAGGCCAAGAAGTTCGTCGCCGCCGTCCGGCTCTTCGCCCTCGCCGAATCGCTCGGCGGCGTCGAGAGCCTCATCGGGCACCCCGCGTCGATGACCCACGCCTCGATCCCCGAGGACCGTCGCAACGCGATGGGGCTCACCGACTCGCTGGTGCGGCTCTCCTGCGGCGTCGAGGACGCGGACGACCTGATGGCCGACCTGGATCAGGCGTTCAAGGCGTGAGCGAGGTCCTTCGCCACGGCCGCCCGTAGCGAGGAAACCCCGGAACCCCGGATGCAGGGGTGGTCGCGCACAGGGTGACCATCGCTTGAGCAGAAGGTTCCCCGAATTGTTGTTGCTTGAGGGAGGGATTTCCCCTTGAGGAACAAAGCAATGGGCTCCGTCTGCTGAGGCGGGGATCGCCCTCTGGGCAGGCGCTCCTGCTTCAGGGGTTCCGGGGTTTCCTCGCCATTGCCCGCCGCGCCGGCACTCCATGTTTCACCTCGAAACCGTATTAACTTGGACGGCGTACGGTAAGCATCTCTTTCCAAGGCTCTGAGCCATGGCCACCAACGTCCCGGCCCCCCGCCCGCGCCGCACCTACCCGCAGATCGCTCCCGTGACTTGGGAGCACCCGGCCGATCGCGCCGCCCTCCAGACCCTTCGCGCCATCCCCGGCGTCGACGAGGTCATCCGCAAGGTCCTCGCCCTGCTCGGCGGCGAGCGCGGCGTGCGGCTCCTCTTCCAGGCCAACGCGGTCCGGGTCGGGCCGACCCAATTCCCCCGCCTCTGGCAGATGCACGTGGAGATGTGCGCCACGTTCGATTGGGAACACGTCCCCGAGCTCTACGTCACCCAGACGCCGACCTTCAACGCCGGCGCCTACGGCATCGACGACCCGTTCATCGTCATCCACAGCACCGCCCTCGAGCTGCTCGAGGAGGATGAGATCCGCGCCCTGCTGGCCCACGAACTGGGCCACGTGATGAGCGGCCATTCGCTCTACCAGACCATCGCCACCATCCTCACCTTCGTCTCGCTCTCGGCGCTCCCCCTCTTCGCCGGCCTCGCGCTCCTCCCGATCAAGCTCGCCTTCCTCGAGTGGAGCCGGAAAGCGGAGCTCACCGCCGACCGGTGCGGGATGCTCGGCTGCCAGGATGCGCTGGTGATGCAGCGGAAGTTCATGAAGATGGCGGGCGGTGGCCGGGGCGACTGGTTCACTGCGGCCGACCTGAACGCCGAGGCCTTCATGGCGCAGGCACATGAGTACGCCAACGCCAACGAAGGGTTCGACATCCTCTACAAGGTGATCAACACCCTCGGCCTCACCCACCCGATGGCGACGGTCCGCGCCGGCGAGATCCAGAAGTGGCTGACGAGCGGGGACTACGACCGGATCCTGCGGGGCGAGTACGTCAAGCGCGGCACCCCCGAGGCCGACCGCCCCCTCCGCGACCACGCGCGCGAGGCCAAGGACTATTACGCCGAGGAGATCCGCGACATGGGGCAGAAGGTCGGCGCGGCGGCCAAACAGGCGGCGGACAACATCCGCGACGCCTTCCGCAACGCGAAGTCCGGAGCGTAATGAGGATCCTCGTCGTCGGCGGCGGAGGACGCGAACACGCACTTGTCTGGGCCCTCCGCCGTGAATTGCCGCAGGCTACGCTCTACGCCGCGCCGGGGAATCCCGGCATCGCCTCCCTCGCCACCCTCCTCCCCATCCCCGCCTCCGACCTCGACCGCCTCGTCCAGGCGGCCGAGTCGCATGGTGTGGAGTTGGTCATCGTCGGACCCGAGCAGCCACTCGCCGATGGCTTGGCCGACCGCCTCCGGGCGAAAGGGATCGCCGTCTTCGGCCCGAGCGCCAAGGCGGCGCAGATCGAGGCGAGCAAGGCGTTCGCGAAGGAGGTGATGGTGGCGGCCAAGGTGCCCACGGCGCCGTACGCCACCTTCACCGAACTCTCGCCGGCCCTCACCTATGTCGAGACCCACGCCGAGCCCCTGGTGGTAAAGGCCTCCGGACTCGCGGCGGGGAAAGGGGCGGTCGTTTGTGCCACACGCGCCGAGGCGCGGGATGCGGTACGCGGGATGCTGGGCGACCATCGGTTCGGGGATGCCGGGAATACCGTGGTGATCGAGGGGTTCCTGAAGGGTGAGGAGCTCTCGGTCTTCGCCGTCACCAACGGCCGGGAAGTGCGCATCCTTCCGTCGGCCCAGGACCACAAGCGACTCGGCGAGGGGGATGTCGGCCCGAACACCGGCGGGATGGGGGCGTATGCGCCGGTCTCATTCGCCACGCCGAAGCTCCTGGCACGCGTCGAACGCGAAGTCTTCCTCCCCACGCTGCGTGAGTTGGAGAAGCGAGGTGCACCGTTCGTTGGATTGCTCTATGCCGGGTTGATGATCGCCCCCGATGGCTCTCCCTGGGTGATCGAGTTCAACTGCCGCTTCGGCGATCCGGAGACGCAGGCCGTGCTCCCGTTGATCGAGCGCGGACTGGCCGCCCTGCTCACGGCGGCCGCGAAAGGAGAAGCGCTTCCTTTCGTCAGTCTGTCCACCGGTGCGTCCGTCACCACGGTCCTTGCGGCCGAGGGATATCCGGAGGCGCCGAAGCAGGGGGCGGCGATCACGATCCCCGACAAGCTCCCGGCCGGCGTGACCGTCTTTCACGCCGGGACGAGCGGCGCCGACGGCACGCTCCGCGCCTCCGGTGGGCGGGTGCTCACGGTGACCGCCGTGGCGCCGACCTTCCGCGAGGCGCAGGCGCGCAGCAAGCTGGCGTGCGAGATGATCGAGTTCTCTGGTAAGGTGTGGCGGTCCGATATTGGATGGCGGGAAGCAAAGAGGCTCAAGGACTAACGCCAAAGGCGGGCGAGAAGGCGAGAAGGCGCGAACAAGCACCGATCTTCGTTCGCGCCTTCTCGCCTTGGACCCGCCTTTTGCTTTGAGCGTTCCCTCGCGAAGTTTCCCTGATGCCCGAACTCCCCGAAGTCGAGACCATCGTCCGCGACCTGCAGCACGTCGTCGGCCGCACGATCCGCTCGGCGGAGCTCTCCCACCGCGACATCCTCCGGGGCGTGAGCAAGAGGAAGCTCCTCGCCGACCTCTGTGCTCGGCGCATCGACCGCCTCACCCGCCGCGCCAAGCACGCCATCTTCACCCTCGGCGACCGCCGCCTCGTCGTCCAGCCCGGGATGACGGGTTCATTGCTCGTCTACGACCGGCCCCTCACCCCCGCCGAAGCAAAGTATGCCGTCCTCCGCGCCAGGCTCGACGATGGCCGGCTGCTGGTCTATCGCGACGTGCGCCGGATCGGGAAGCTCCTCTGGCTCGACGCGAAGGGCTGGCAGAAGTACGACGCTGCCCTGGGTCCCGAACCGCTGGAAGAGGGATGGAGCGCCGAGCACTTCGCCGGCCGGCTCGCCGGCTCGCGCCAGGCGGTGAAGAAAGTGCTGATGGACCAGAAGCACGTGGTCGGCATCGGGAACATCTACGCCAATGAGGCGCTCTTCGCGGCCGGGGTCGATCCATCAAAGCCGGGCGTCAAGGTGGGCCCCGAGGCTGCGGAACGGATCCGGACCCACTCCCGACGCATCCTCACCGCCGCGATCGCCTCGCAAGGGACGACTTTTCGAGACTATCGCACCGGCACCGGCGAACGGGGCAACTTCCAGCTTGAGCTCTTCGTCTACGGCCGGGAAGGAGAGCCGTGCAAGGTCTGCGGCACTCGGCTCTCGAGCACGCACGAGATCGATGCGCGGGCGACTGTGTTCTGCCATAAATGTCAGAAGTGAGGTGCTCCCCCTCTCCCGCAAGGGAGAGGGGGCCGGGGGGTGAGGTCTGAACGGGGGAGGGGGCTGGGGGGAGAGGGTAGACTGAGGGTCGGGGGGTGAGGTGGAACAGGGTCTCGTTCCTATATTGCATCACCGTGGCCACCAACCTCCTCCCCCTCCCCACCGCCGACCTCACCCGCCTCAAGGAGCGGGTGAAGCGGCTTGCCGAGGACCGCCCCGCGGTCTATCGGATGGTCGACCCGGCGGGACGGGTGCTGTATGTCGGGAAGGCCCGGAAGCTCCGCGCCCGACTCCTCACCTATTTCCGCGCCAAATTCCCCGACGACAAGGCGGCCCGTATCCTCCAGGCCGCGGCCGACATCGAGTGGGACTATTCCCCCAGCGAATTCGCCGCGTTGCTGGGCGAGATCCGCACCATCAAGCGTCTGCGTCCGCCGTACAACGTCGCTGGGAACCGGAACCGCCAGGCGGTCTTCATCACGATGATGAGGGGCCCCGCTCCGCGCCTCGCGGCGGTCAAATGGCCCCATGGTGAGGAACGGGTCTATGGCCCCTTCGCTTCGCTCGGGCGAGTGCGGGAGAGCATCCGGGTCCTCAACGACCTCCTGGGCCTGCGCGACTGTGCGCCGAAAATGCCGATCGTCTTCGCCGACCAGGGCGACCTCTTCGCCGAGCCACGCCAGGCCGCCTGCCTCCGCTACGACATCGGCCAGTGCCTCGGCCCTTGCGCCGGCTTCGTGACCCAGGAGCGGTATCAGGGAGCGGCGATCGATGCGATCTCCTTCCTCGAGGCCCGGGCGATCCGGCCACTTGACCGGGTGGTGGCGGCGATGGAACAGGCCGCCGCCGAGGCCGACTTCGAGACCGCCCAGCGGTGGCGGGAGAAGTTCGAGTCACTCGAGTGGCTCTTGGCCGCGAGCGTCCGGGCGCGGGCAGCTGTGGACCTGCTCACCTTCGTCTATCGCGATCCGGGTCCCCAAGGGGACGACCGGATCTACCTGATCCGACGGGGCACCGTCCGGGCCACCTTCCCCAACCCCACCACCCCGATCGAGTTGGAGGCCTTCAGGGCCGCCGTGGCCGAGGAATCGGAGCGGGCCGAGGCCCCGGGAGCGGTGTTGCCGGTCGAACGGCTGGACGAGGTGCTGGTGGTGATGGCCTGGTTTCGGAAGCACCCCGATGCCCTCCGCCGGACCACCCCGATCGAGAGCTGGACCTCCGTTACAAACTGAAACCAGATGGGACAAGGACCGTAGGGGGGCCATCTCTCAACCCGGATCCCGAGATGCGTTCCCTGAAGTCCCTGGCCCTCCTGGGTCTCACTTCGCTGTCGCTCAGTGCCAGCCTCGCCGCCCAGACACCGGCGGCGACCACTGCCCCCGCGGCGGCACCGGCACCCGACCCCACTCGTGTCATCCCACCCAAGCTTGACTACGACTCGCTGGCGTTCGCCCGCCAGCTGACCAACTGGTTCTACGCCAGCGAGGCCGACTCCCTGTTCGCCCATTCGGCGCCGGAGATGCAAGGCCAAATGACGAAGGAGGGGTGGTCCCAGGCGATGGCGCAGTTCGTCGGGCGGGTCGGCTTCGAGACCTCGCTGGTCGAGGAGCGGTGGGTCAAGCGGAACGGAAGGCGTCAATATTGGCGCGTGCTCCATGCGAGCGACTTCCCCGACGAGCCGGTGATGCTCCGCTTCGCCCTCCTCCCGGGAAAGCTGATGGCGGGGGTGGGGATGAACCCCGCGAGCCAGGCGCCGCCGGTGGATCCGTGATGGAGTAAGAAGTGAGGAGTGAGGAGTGTGGGGGGGTGCAGGCGGAGGTCGGATCCGCGCGCACCCGTATCACGTCTCACACCGCACTACTCACACCTCACACATTAATT
>JANLXK010000334.1:0-1270 GCA_031365045.1 Gemmatimonadota bacterium
GAACGCCGTGGCATCGCCCGGACACGCTGCCCCCGAGGCCGGCTGAGCTTGGATAACGGGGGCGATCGTGTCGTGTGCGCAGATACCATCGACACAACGGTCGCGTGTGCACGCGATGGCGTCGTTGCACAGAACCGAACAGTCGCAGACCATCCCGGCCCGCGGGGTTCCACCCCACACGGAACCAAGCGTCGCATCGCCGCAATCGTTCTTTGCGCGCACGAGGTAAAAGAAGGCCGTACCCGGGGCAGGGATAGCGGAGTCGGTCGAGCTCGTCGTAAGGCCCTCGGGATCGAAGCACTGACTCGGGGGGCCGGCGGCGAAATTCGAGGGCGAGGTCGAGCGCAGCGTGTCGTAGCGAACCGACGAGCCCAACCCGCCCACGGCGGCGGGAGCGGTCCACGACAGCGTCGATTTGTCGGACGCGAAGAGAAGCTGCAACGCTTCACTCGGCGTGGCCCAAACCTGGGAGTTGCCGTCGTTGCAGTCGCCCGCTTGGGGAAACCCGTCGGCATCGGCGTCGATGAGAGCGTGTGCCGGGAGCGCCGTTGCGAGCAGGACCGGAAACGCCATTGCAAAAGTGAACACAAATCGTACGATTGGTCGCATCCCACACCTCATCGACTTCGATGCGCGAACGTTTCTGGACCCCCCCAAAAACAGCGTGCGCTTAACATACGCGGGTCCTTCGGTTTGTAAACCGGGATTTGGCTTTCTATTTGTGGGACTTTTTGGGAGCCGCCGCGTTTGCACGTCGACCGAACCGATACGAAACGCTCGTCGGCGTCCGAGGCCCCTACACGCACAAACGGCGGTCGACGGCACCGATCAGTTCGTCGGATCCGACGGATCGTGGCGAGAACGCCTCGAAAGCTCTACGACACTAGTTGCCGAGTTCGACGCCGATTCCGTCCACCCTTCCGTCGGGGGCGAACATGAACTTGAACGTCCCGACCGGGCCGTTCGATCCTTTCGCCCGGACGGTGACCTCGGCATCGACGCTGTCGAGGATGCCTTCAGGATCGAGCCGTCCCAAGTCGTCGCGCATCTGCGTCAATCGTTTCTCTCGCTCGGCTTCGTCCATTCCTGGCCGAGGGGTCGCATGGGCAGCGCGGAAGGCGCGCATCGCGTCGAATCCTTTCGCATTGAAAGCGTCGAACCAGGCGCGGATGACGGCGTCCCGTCCCGAGGTTCCGAGCGGCTTCGCCGCCCCCGCCGCGGCGGCCGGCTTCGGCACCGGGACGTCATCGCCATGCGCCAAACGCCCGAG
>JANLXK010000381.1:0-1883 GCA_031365045.1 Gemmatimonadota bacterium
CCTTCATACAGTCCGCGGCTTCGCCGGGACTAGTTCGTCCCCACGATCCCTGCCCACCCCGCCGCGTCCAGGCTCGCACCACCCACCAGCACACCGTCAAGCTCTGCCTCACTGAGCAGCGCCTTGATGTTCCCCGCATTCACCGAGCCGCCATACAGCACCGTCGCCCGGCCGACCCGGCCGAGCCGGCCGAGCTCCTGTCGGATCGCGCGATGCGCCGCGGCCGCGTCGGCGGGAGTCGCATTCTTCCCGGTGCCGATGGCCCAGACCGGCTCGTAGGCGATGGTCACCTGCGCGAGCTCCGCCGGCGAAAGCCCCTGCAGCGCGGCGACGAGCTGGCGCTTGCAGACCGTGTCGGTCTCCCCTGCCTCGCGCTGCTCGAGTTTCTCGCCCACACAAAGCATCGGCGTGAGCCCGCCGGCGAGGAGAGCGCGCAGCTTCTTGGCGGTCTCGGCGTCGGTCTCGCCGAACACGTGGCGCCGCTCGCTGTGCCCCACGAGCGCCCCCGCGGCACCGGCGGCCTTGGCGAGCGGCACCGAGATGGCACCAGTGAACGCCCCCTTTGGCTCCCAGTGGACGTCCTGCGCCCCCACCTTCACGTCGGCACGCTCACGGAAAGCGTGTGCCGCCGCGTCGAGCGTGACGGAGGGCGGGAAGAACCAGAGCTCCCGTCCCAGCGTGATCGGCGTGGCGGCCAGGAACTTGGTCGCGAACTCGCGCGCCTCGGCGGGGCCGACATGCATTTTCCAGTTCGCGGCAAAGGTCAGCGGACGCATCGGTCAGCGCTCCACGAGAGGGTAGAGTCGGACGTGCTGCACATCATGTTCGTCCCGCCAGATACCGAGGATCCATCCGCGACCCGCGGAGGTGGGATAGAAACGCGGCGGCATCGTCACGTCGCCGAGCCACCGCCCCGCCGGATCGAAGACCGTCCAGGCCAGGCCCGGGTCGCCCGCCGTGCCGTCGTGCACGCCTACGTGGCCAGCCCAGAGGGTGGAGTCGGCGCCGACCATCAGAGTGCCGTACGCGGGGAGCCGATCCGGGAACGGTGCCTTGGCCATCCCCCTAGCGTATTGTCGGCGCATCTCCCCCATGCCGGGGGCGGTCGTGTGGGCCCGGTACAATGCAATGAACGAATCGCGGAGCGCGGCGGTCAAGAGGGGGCGCTCCCCGGCGCGCCGCAGGATCGTCGTCAACCGCCCCTTCCCATCGATCCCACGGATCTCCCAGGACGACCCGTCTCCCAGCCAGACCCGATCCGCCCCCGCGACCACGTGGAGCATCGGACCGAGCGGGCGCGCCAGCGGCACGACGATCCCCTTCCCGTTCGCTGCTGCGAGGGAAAATCCGAACAGCTCTCCCGCCCTCAGACGCGGACTCGAGTCGGTGAGCGTCCCGGCGCGCGAAAGCCGATAGAGCCGAGTCGAATCGTCGAGCAGGGTGTTGGGTGCGCCGGCGAAGGGGAACGCCACCTCGTCGCGCTGCAGGAGATAGCGGCCGTCGGGTGCGAGCCCCTTCGGCAGATAGCCGTTGGTCCCGCGGGGGGTGAGGCTCTCCGCGATCGGGACCGTGAGGGCGTGCGCACCGTTCGGGTCGAAGAGCACCAGCTGACGCCGCGCCAGGTCAAAGACCGCGACAGTGTCGTTCGCGCCGAGCGACAGGTGGAAGATGCTCCGCAATTCGGCGCGACCGTCGCCGGCCCCCCCGACATCGTAGAGCCAATGCCCGTCACGAGAGAAGTACCGGAGCGCCGTGGGGGTCTGCTCTCCCACCACGATGCGGCCATCGGAGAGCCGGAGCGCATTACTCAGCGAGCCGAACGCGGCGTGCGGGTCGGTGCCCCCGCCGAGGTCCAGCGTCGGCGTGTCGGCTACCGTCCAGCC
>JANLXK010000385.1:0-1215 GCA_031365045.1 Gemmatimonadota bacterium
CGGAAGATCAGATAGAGGACGGCGAAGAGCGCTCCCACCACACCGAGCGCGATTGGAAAATGAACCAACGCCGGGTGAAGCTCGAGTCCGAACATGTTCCTCCTTCTGGCTCCCCTTTACCGCTAGAGCCCGTACGCCCGCCTCAAGATGGCCATGGGGTGGACGACGGGCCGTTTCAGCCCGTTCGCGATCTGAATATTGCACGTACCGCAGCCCGTGAGCACGTATTCGGGTGCGGCACGGCGGATCTCGGCGAAGAGCGGATCGCCGATCGCCTGCGCGCGATCGTAATTTTCGGCGCGCATCCCGTAGGTCCCCGCGATGCCGCAGCAGGAGTCTTCGATCGGGCGGACTTCGACCCCGGGGATGAGCCTCAAGAGCCGAACCGGATCCTCGCCGATCCCCTGCGCGACCGAGTGACACGCTTGATGATAGACGACCGACATCGGCGTCGGACGGAAGTCGGTGCGAAGTTCCCCTCGCTCGTGGAGTTTCCAGAGGTATTGGTGGACGTCGAGCGTCGCATCGGAGACGCGGCGCGACGCTTCGTCGCCAAGAATTCGCGGGTAATCCTCGATCAACGCGAGACCGCACGACGGGGCGCTCGCCACGATGGTGAAACCGCGATCCACGAGCGGCAGGAGGGTCGCGACATTCCGCCGCGCATCCGCCACGACAGAACGCTCCGCGCCCATCGTGATGAGCGCGATGCCGCAGCAGCGCTGTTCCGGGACCACGACTTCCACACCATTCGCCTCGAGCACCTTCACGGTCGCTTCAGCTTCCCCCTCGGGATCGTGGAAGCGGGCGAAGCATCCGGCGAAGTAGGCGACGCGCTTCGTGATGGCGACGTTGCGGGGCGGAATGGGGCCGAGATGCCCGTGCCAGCCGGCCGCCATCCGGCCGGCGTGCGCGGGTGCCGCGACTGGCGTGAGAGGAAGACTCAACGCGCGCTTCGCTCCCTCGTCCCCTGTACGGAACGCGCGGCGAAAGCGCGGCAGATCGAGCCGCCCGGCGATCCCTCCGATCTCCTCGCGCGCGGCGCGCTCGACGGGGAGCCCCACCGCCAGATTGGCGAGGGCCGGGGCGATTGTCGCCACCTTCGAGACCGCCTCGCTCTTCCCCAGGATCCAGTTCCGAAGCGGCATCCCGTGCGCTTTCACGAAGACCTGCCGTGCCGCGACCGCGAGCGCGGGGATGTCGACCTGACTCGGG
>JANLXK010000396.1:0-8268 GCA_031365045.1 Gemmatimonadota bacterium
CATTAAGGTCGTCGGGGATACCGAAAACCTCCATTAGCTGTACGGCGTGGGCGGTCGCTTTGGGATCACCGGCATTGATGCTCTTGTAGGACCGGATACCGCCGTTCACCCGGCCCCAACCGTGCCTTGAGGCTCTCGATCGAAGGATCGTCCGGGAAGAACCGGGCGTACGGCATGGCCAGCACGAACGGAGCATCGGCCCGGAGCAGATCCACGGTGGTGAGGCCGAGGAAGATGAGCAGCACCCCCCAGGCGGGCCACCCCTTCCCTGCACCGCGCACCGCAAGCCACATCAGCGCGCAGCAGAAGACCGCCAGCCAGCCGGCGACGATCATCGTGTTGATGTTCGCCGTGAGGGCCTCGAAGTGCGCCGTCGGACCGAAGAGCGCGTTGATCGACGACGCACCACCCAGCTGGGCGAGGAGGGTGAACAGGAGCGCCACTCCCGCGCCGATGAGGAGCCCGAGGGTAGTCGTCTTCCGCGCCGTGTCACCCGCGGGTCCCCCTTTGAGGATCCGGTCGAGGAGGAGCGCGGTGAGGAGAAGCGCCGAGGTGAAGAAGAGGAACATCACGAGGCTCGGCGCCCGGAAACTTCGCGTCGGGGTGACAACGGTATAGACCAGCTTGAAGAAGGGGGTCTTGTCCCCCATCGCGTAGAGCCAGGAGACGAACATCATGGCACCCAGGCCCCACCGCCGCCGGTCACCCTTAAGGGCGAAGACCGCGGTGACGCCGAGCACCAGGACCAGCGCCCCGCCGAACTCGAGGTTCCCCTTCAGCGGATTAGGGCCCCAGTAGGTCTGACCCTCGGCCGCGTCCGAGCCTGCGAAGCTCCCCACGAGGAGACCGACGGTCTCCGGGACGTTCAACGGATAGCTCGCGGAGTACTCGAACCCGCGCCCTTCGCCTGCGCGCGGCGAGTAGTTCCGCAGGTAGTGATACATCGGGAGGAGCACGATCGAGGCGAGGCCGAGGGCCGTGGCCAGCGACAGCGCGCCACCGCCCACCCGCTGGAGCGTCGCCTTGTTACCGTCCGCACGCCGGTTCCAGATCATCACCAGGCCCCAGATCCCGAGCGCCATCCAGGCATAGAACGAGAGCACCGGGTGGCCCAGCAACAGGAGCCCCGCCATCACCCCGAACCAGACGAAGTGCCCGAGCGACCGCCGGTCGATGGCGCGCACCAGGAGCCCCAGTGTGGCCGGGAAGATGGCCGCGACGTAGACCTTGCTGTCCTGCCCGCCGAACACCTGGCTGATCATCTGGGCCGACAGGAGGTGCGCCCCGCCCGCCACGAACGCCACCCAGCGCGAGCCCCCGAAGACCCGGACGCAGTAATACATCGAGAAGCCGGCGAGGAAGACGTGGAGGATCAGCTTCCACGCCAGCGCCTGCGGCATCGACATCATGAAGTGGAGGAGGGCGCTGGGATACATCGTGTCGCCCCCGCCGGCCTCGAGGTACGGCAGCCCGCCGAAGAGCAGTGGATTCCACTGCGGGATGTGCCCCAGCGCCTTGAACCCCGACACGAAGAAGGACCGGAGCAGCACCCCCGCCGCGATCGTGTCGCTGCCGTAGAGCATCGAGCCCGACGGCGCGAAGAGGTACGCCCGGAACACGACGACCGTGAGGAGGGCGTAGGTGACCGCCGGGACCCAGCGTGGCAGGCGGTCGAGGGGATCGGGCGCGGGAGCGTTCATGGTGTCGAGGTCGGTGGCGGTGCGGTCCCCGCGCGTCGTTGCCCGAGGGCAGCCGGCACGGCGAAGCCGAATTCGATCAGGGTCGTCAGGAGCCGGCTGGCGACGGCCAAGGCGATGGCGGCGCGGATGCCGACGTACGGTGCGAGCAGCGTGGAAAAGATAAGCTCTCTCACGCCGATCCCTGCCGGGACGGTGACGGCAAGGAGCCCGGCCAGATACGCCACGGCGAACGCACCCGCGGCGGTGGCGACCGGGATCGGGTCCCCTCCGAGCACGCCGGCGGCCAACCAATGGATCATGAGGCCGTAGCCCAGCCAGCTGAGCAGGTTCCCCACCAGTCCGGTGGCGAGTGCCGAGGCGTGGATCGGCTCGAGCCGAGGCGCACGCTCCGGCAGGAGCGCCTGCAGGAGGTCCAGCGCCTGCGGGCTCAGGAGGAGCGCGAGGCCGGCGACGCTGACGATCGCGAGGGCTCCAGCGACCCAGACGGCCCAGCCCGGGAGCGCCGCCAGGGCGCCCGGTGCGAACGCTCCGACCACGACCCCGCTCACCAGCGCCAGCGCTTGCATGATGGCAGCGGAGGTCACCGCGGCCGTGGGCCGGACCCCCTCCTCCTTCGACATCACCGCCATTCCGGCGATGATCCAGAGGGAGCCTGGCAGGTACTTGCCGAAGTTGGAGAGGATCCAGATGCGGGCCGCGACGCGGAAGGTGAGGGCGTGGTCATATCCGGCGAGGACCCTCCGCCAGCTGTCGATCAGGATGCCGTAGGTCGCAGCCGCCGCGAGGATGGCGAGCGCGACACCGACGGGCGCGAACCGCCACTCCACCGGCTGAGCGTTGAGCGCGGTCCATTGACGCCAGAGCGTCCGCAAGGCGAGGACGGCGGCCGTCAGCGTCAGCAACGTCAGGGCTGCCCGGAAGAGGGTCCGCCGACTCATCGCGTTCCCTTCTTCGCCGTGCGGGCGAGGAACTCGAAAAAGTGGTCCGTCGCGGGGCCTCGCCCGTGCTGCGCCACTGCCCGCGCACGACCCGCCGTGGCGAGCCGGGCACCGAGCGACGCGTCGCGGAGCACGCGGCCGAGCTGTTCGGCGAGGTGGGGCGCGTCCTCATCCCGGGCGATCAGCCCGGTCTCCTCATCCACCACAAGCTCCGGCACACCGCCGGCCGGGGTCGCGACCACGACACATCCGGATAGCAGGGCCTCCACCACCGTCAGCGGCAGCCCTTCCCCTCGCTTCCCTCGGCTCGCCAACACGAAGATCGACGCGCCAGCGAACTCCCGCGGCATCTGCTCGTGACCCACCGGCCCGGCCCAGTCCACGATCGACCCGATCCCGAGATCACGCGCCAACGCCTCGAACCCCGCCCGGTCAGGGCCATCTCCCACCAGGCGGAGCCGGAACGCCACCCTGGTGCGATGGACCGCCGCTGCTGCGCGGAGGATCAGGTCCACACCCTTGGCCCGGATCAGGTTGCCGGCGAAGAGGACCACTGGTGGCCGGGGACGGGTGGACCCGGGCACGAAACGGGTGTCATCGACCGGCATCCGGGTCACCGCGACGTCGGTGCGGCCGATCCACCGCGTGAGATCGTCCGCCATCAATTGCGAGACGGCGGAGAGTCCGGCGACCCTGCCGAGCACCGGGCGGCCGATCATCCGGACCAGCGGTGAGCCGAGGAGTCGGACGTCACTGCCGTGACAGGTCACCGCCACCGGAACGGCGACGCCATCGGTCGCCAGCGCGCCTGGGGCCCACCAGTGGACCGAGATGATGTCGGGAGCGAATCCGACGACTGCCTCTCGGACCGCAGCGCGGAATCTCGCCAGGTACCTCGGCAGGGCCATCAGCGCCCCCGGCGACCCGAGGCTCTTTCCGACCGCGCCTTGATATCCGATCCGTTCCCTGGCGTCGCTGGCGTAGCGGAAGCGGTGCACGTCGACCCCGCCGAGCGATTCCCTGCCCTCGATCGCGCCAGCGGCATGCGGGGCCACCACGAGCACCTGATGCCCCCGTTCGAGTGCCGCCTCGGCGAATCGGTACACCTGGGCCCCCGCCCGATCACCCGCCCAGCGGGGATAGGAGTGCGCCACGAAGAGGATCTTCACGCTTCGAGGCACTCTTGCGGGACACCGTCAGCGTTCTCGAGCCACACCGGGAGGCCCGGCCGGGCCGCGCGTGCGATGACTTCACCGGCGGCGCCCAAGGCGACCGCCGCCACCGTCCGCCGGCGACGACGCCAGGCCACGATCTCGCTCAGGGTCGTGACCCAGGCGGTGGCGTCGCCGACAAGACCTTGAGCGAGCATGGCGAACGCCTCCGGAGCTCCGGGATAGCCGAGCGCCGCCGTGAGATTCGGATGCCAGATCCCGCACCAGAGCCCCTCCACTTCCCTGCATTGGGCGGCCCGCTCGAGGGCGACCCGCGCCCATTCGGCGGGGATCTCGACCCCCTGGTACTTGCTCTGGGTCCTGTCCATCCAGCAGAACGGCACCGCGTCGAGCGGTGTGACGGTGTCCCCCTTCGTCTCGAACCAGGGGACGACGTCGGCCACGCCGAGCCTGAAGCCGTTCTGATCGGAGAATCCCCAGGTGGCGTCGTATTCGAATCCACCATGGATCATCCCGCGCTGGGTCGTTCCCGGATCCATTCGAAGAAAGTGCTGACGCACCCCCCGCCCGGTCGTTGGCGCCAGCGCCGCGAGCCGTTCGTGCTGGACGATGAACCGATCGGGATGCTCGGCCGTCTCCAGGCTGCCGTGGAGCCCGATCTCGTGGCCGTCATCCTGCAAGGCCGCGAGGATCCGTCGCGTGGCGGTCGACTCCGGCCGATAGGTCAGGTCGCCGAGGCGAAAGGTCGCGGTGGTGGGAGTGCCACAGAGAATGAACCAGGTGCTGCGGATGCCGAGACTTTCCTCGACCGCCAGGATCTGCTCCACGCCGTCACGGACCGGGTCACCGAGCAGCGAGCCCGCCGCGGCGCCGACGGTCCGCGCCACCTGACGCCATTCCCCTTTGCCCGCGAGCTCCATCAGGCGGAGCCCGGAGAAGGCCGGCCAGAGGGCGACCACATCGAGGTCGTGACTCAGCGCGGCCGCCCACCGTTTGGCGTGCGGCCAGGGTGCGATCGTCCGGAAGGGACGGGCCCCGGACGCCCGCGCAACGGCGCGGCGCGCCTGGATCGCCCAGCGTGAGACCAGCGGCTCCTCCGCGACCCCGCCCGCCACCATTTCGTTCACCGAGCTTGGCACCCGGCCCAGGGGATCCCGCTCGGTGGTGCCCTGCTCCGCCGCCGCCGTGACCAGGTCCCCGATGGTGCGGAGAAGGTTCCGGGGGAGTCGCAGGGCTCCGTCCGCCACTACGGGGTCTTCACGGAAGCCGGCCAGCCCCATCGGGCCGTCTTCCACGACCTCGATCCGCATCGCGCCGAGCGCCGCCGGCGCGGGCAGGAGGCACGAGAGATCGACCAGGACGTCGAGGCCGTGGCGTTCGAGGGGGGTGAGGCCCTGCTCCGGCAGGACGATCATCCGCGGGACCCGCCTTGACGCACTCGCTCGGCGCGGGGTACCCTTTCGACCATGGCGAAGCGACTCATCTCCGAAAAGCGCATCCCGTGGGGGCACCTCGTGGCCTTCGGGTGGATGCCGAGTTTCCTCAAGGCGTTCATCTACCGGACGTTCCTTGGCTACAAGGTGGGACGCGGGGTGAAGTTCGGGCCGGGCAGCGTGGTGTCAGGATCCGACGTCGATCTGGGGGACTTCGTCGAGATCGGGGCCCTCGCAGTGGTCCAGGGACGCACCATCCGGATGGGGGCCCATTCGAGCATCGGGACGCTGAGCTACGTCTCCTGCCGGGTGATCGAGATCGGCGAGGATGCCCGGATCCGTGAGCAGGTTTATGTCGGGGGTCCGCAGCGCCCCGAGTCGCGGTTCTCGCTGGGGGCGCGGACCATCGTGCTCCAGATGGCGAACATCAACCCGACCATGCCGGTGATCATCGGCGACGATACGGGGATCGGGGGTCACACCCTGATCTTCACGCACGGTGCCTGGCTCAATGCGATGGAGGGCTACCCCGCGGACTACAAGCCGGTGACCATCGGGAAGGGCGTCTGGTTCCCTTGGCGCGTCTTCGTGATGCCGGGGAGCACCGTGGGCGACGGATGCGTCATCGGCGCCAACTCCCTCGTGAGCGGCGACATCCCGGCGTATTCGCTTGCGGTGGGCACTCCCGCCAAGGTCATCAAGAGCGCCCCCGACTGGCCCAAGAAGCCTGATGCCGCGGGGCGGGCGGCGCTGGTGGACACGATGCTCTCCGAATTCGACCGCTTCGTGACCGACAACGGCGTCGTGCGTTCAGGGGACCGCGCCGCGCGGGAGTATCGAGGTCCGGAAGGGATCGGCCGGCTCCACTGGCGGCGCGGCGGCGAACCGTTCCCGGCGACCCTCGCCGGCGATACCCTCCTCACCGAGGTCGCACTCACCGAGGGTGAACGCACCGCCCTCACGGGACGGGGCACCTTCTGGCTCGACCTGGCCGGCAAGTCCCGGAGCCGGAGCGGCGGCGCGCTCACCGAGGAGCTGGCCCTCTTCCTCGGCCGCTACGGCATCCGGCTTCCCCGATATTAGACGTCCCGCCGTCGCACCAGCTCGCGGATCTCCTCGCGCTGCTGGGCCACCAGCTCCCCCACGAAGCCGAAGCCGAAGAGCGAGACGCCGCTGATCACCAGCACCATGATCAGGTCGAGCAGCGGGCGGAACCCGAAGCCGTAGCCATACCGCATCACCAGCGCTGCCACACCCACCAGGAAGCCCAAGAGGAAGAGGATCGCCCCGGCGATACCGAAGAAGAGCATCGGCTTCCGGCCGAAGCGGAGCTGGAACCAGACCGAGAGCAGGTCGAGCACCCCCACCGGGATCCTGCCCCACCCGAACTTCGAGATCCCCGCCTTCCGCGGGTAGAGCGGCACCGGCGTCGAAGTGAGCCGGTACCCCTCGGCCGCCGCGATCACGACCATGTACCGGTGCCAGTCGGGACGGAGCGGCTGGACATCCATGATCTCGCGGCGGTACGCCTTGACCGAGTTCAGGTCGGTCACGCGCACGCCGAAGAGCCAGCGACAGAGGACGTTGTACACCGAGGAGACGAACGCCTTCTGGTACTTTCCCTGTTTGGTGCCGGTGACGATGTCGGCGTCCCCCGCGAGGATGGGCGCCACCAGGCGCGGGATGTCCTCGGGGAGGTACTGCAGGTCACCGGGATAGAAGACCAGGATATTGCCGCGGGCCGCGTCGGCGCCGCTCCGGAGGGCGTCGGCGATCCCGCGCTGTCGGCGGTGGGTGACGCTGGTGAGCCACGGATTGGCCGCCTGGAGCCGCTCCAGCACCGCCGGCGTGGCGTCGGTGGAGCCGTCGTCGATGACGACGACCTCGAACCCGAATCCGGCCGCGCCCAGGGCGGCACCGCACTGGCGCACCAGCTCGGGAAGGTTCTCCGCCTCATCCTTGGCGGGGATGAGGACGCTGACGTCGATGGGTCGGGTCTGCAGCTGGTTCATACGCGCTTCCGCATCCGGGCGGGAAGGAGGCCGAGCTGGTCGCGATACTTGGCGACCGTGCGGCGGGCGATCTGGATCCCCTGTTCCTGGAACAGGTGAACGATCTGTTGGTCGGTGAGCGGCGACGCCGAGGCCTCGTCGGCTACCAACTTCTGGAGCTTGGCCTTGATGGCCCGGGCCGAGGCATCCTCGCCGCTCGTGGTGTTGATGGCGGAGGAGAAGAAGAACTTGAGCGGCAGGGTGCCGCGCGGGGTCTGGGCCCACTTCTCGCTCGTGACCCGGCTGATGGTCGACTCGTGCATGTCCACCACATCGGCCACTTCGCGGAGGGTGAGGGGCTTCAGGTACTCCACCCCCTTCTCGAAGAACTCGCGCTGCCGGTCGACGATGAAGTGCATCACTTTGAGCATCGTCTGGCGCCGCTGCTCGATGGCCTGCACCATCCACTGGGCGCTCGACATCTTCTGCACCACGAAGTCCTTCTGTTCCTGGTCCATCCCCTTCTTGTTGCGCGCGAGGTCCTGATACGCGCGTGCCATCCGGAGCCGCGGCACACCCTGGTCGTTGAGCGAGATGATGTACCGGTCGTCCACCTTGTCGACGATCAGGTCGGGGATCACGTAGGCGTCGGACCGGGCCGAATAGCGGAGCCCCGGCTTCGGGTCGAGCCGCGCGAGGTGGTCGGCCGCGGTCTGCGCCTCGGACGGTTCGACCCCCAGCCGGCGGGCGATCTCGTGCCACTTGTGCGCGATGACCTCGGCCCACGCCTCGTCGATGAGCCGCCACGCGAGCCCCCCCTTCTCCCCTTTTTCCGCGAGCTGCAGCCGGAGGCACTCCCGGAGCTCGCGCGCGGCCACGCCGGCCGGGTCGAGCTGCTGCAGGATGCCGAGCATCTCCTCGGCGTCGGCCAGCGTGTAGCCCTGCACTCCCGCCGGCAGGTCGACCCCGGTCGTCGCCGGCACGTCTCCTCCCGTCTCCTCCTTGTCTCCTCCCGTCTCCTCCTTGTCTCCTCC
>JANLXK010000494.1:0-8820 GCA_031365045.1 Gemmatimonadota bacterium
CGCCCTTCTGGCCCAGCGTCTCGGCCTTCCCAAGTTCGCCACCGGCGACCTCCTCCGCGATGCGGTGAAGCGCGGCACCCCCCTCGGCCTCAAAGCCAAGGCGGTGATGGAGGCGGGCCGAGGAGGAGGATGTCCATGGTCATCTAGTCTGGCCTCGGACGGGTGAGAGGTGAGGGGTAAGGAGTGAGGGGGCCGCTCGGCCGAATTCTCGACTGAGGGCCCCCTCACCCCTCACCGCTGACCCCTCACGCGGTTCAGATATACCGCTGCTGCCGTCCCCGGAACCGGACGCGGCCCTTCATCATCAGGCTGTCGTACTTCCGGAGCGTCCGGTGCTGTTCGATCTGGGCGATGGTATCGAGGAGCACGCCCACCACGATCAGGACCGAGGTGCCGCCGAAGGCCGACTGGAAGCCGAGGCCCCGGGAGACGAGGAACGGGACCAGGGCGATGCCGGCCAGGAAGAGGGCGCCGGGGAGGGTGACCCGGGCCAGCACGCCGTCGACGTAGTCGGCGGTGGCCTGGCCCGGCTTCACGCCGGGGACGAAGGCGCCCTGCTTCTTCAGGTTCTCCGCGATGTCCACGGTCGGGAAGACGATGGAGATGTAGAAGTAGCTGAAGAGGACCGTGAGGATCGTGAAGGTCAGCATGTACGGCAGTTCGCCCGGGGTGAAGAACGACTGCAGTTCCCGGAGGATCGACGAGTCGGGCGCGAAGCTGGCCAGCGTGCCCGGGACGATGATGATCGTCTGGGCGAAGATGATCGGCATCACGCTCGCGGTGAGGAGCCGGACGGGGATGAAGGTCTTCTTCCCCTCCTGGATCCGCCCCCGGCCCATCACCTTGCGCGGCACCTGGATCGGGATGCGCCGTGCGGCCATCGTCATGGACACCGTCAGCGCCACGACGGCCAGGATGATGGCCAGGTAGGCCACGACCCCGATAGCGGAGACGACGTTGGTCTGGACGTACTGGACCATCTGGATCATGGCCGGCCAGAGCCGGTCGAGGATCGAGAAGGTGATCAGCAGGCTCATTCCGTTGCCGATGCCGCGCTCGGTGATCTGCTCACCGAGCCACATGACGAAGATGGCGCCGGTCGTGAGCACCAGCACCATCGTCGCGAGGAAACCGGGGCCGGGGCTGGCCACCGCACCGGGGATCTGGCGCTCGACGAAGAGGGCGAAGGTGTACGACTGGGCCAGCGCGATGCCGATGGTGGCATAGCGGGTCCACTGGGTGATCTTCTTGCGGCCGTCCTCGTCCCGCTGGAGCTTCTGCACCTGGGGGATCAGGCCGCCCATCAGCTGGAAGATGATCGACGCGGAGATGTACGGCATGATCCCCAGGGCCAGGATCGTGGCGCGCGTGAGGCCACCGCCCAGGGTGTCGTACAGCCCGAAGAAGCCCTTGGCCGCGGAGTTGTTGATGAAGTCCGCGAGGGCCTGGACGTTCACGCCTGGCGCCGCGATGTGCGCGCCGATGCGGTAGACCAATAGGGCAAGGCCGGTGAACAGCAGCTTGCGCCGCAGTTCACCGTCGATGCCGAGCGACATGTTGGGCGCGGTCACGCGCTCACTCCTCGATGCGTCCGCCAGCCTGCTCGATCTTGGCGCGGGCGCTCGCCGAAACGGCGACGCCGCGCAGGACGAATGCACGGGACACTTCCCCGCTCCCGAGCACCTTCACCGGCTGCCCCGCCTTGCTGATCAGGCCGGCGGTATGCAGCGTCTCCGGGTTCACTTCCGGCGCGGTGACCTTTCCCAGGTCCTTCACGTTCACCGGCTGCGAGGTGACCTTGAAGGGATTGGTGAAGCCACGCTTCGGCATCCGCCGGTGCATCGGCATCTGCCCGCCTTCGAACCCGGGGTTGACCGTCTTGCCGGCACGGGCCTTCTGGCCCTTGTGACCCTTGCCGCTGGTCTTGCCGAGTCCCGAGCCGGGACCGCGACCGACGCGCTTGCGGTAGTGGGTCGACCCTTCGGCCGGCTTGAGCGTCGAGAGGGTGACCTTCTCGACCGCGGCCGCTTCCTTCTTGCGGGTCATCACGCCTCCTTGACCGGCGTCACCATGACCAGGTGACGCACCTTGAACAGCATGCCCCGGATGGACGGGTTGTCCTGCACCACGATCTGGTGCTGATAGTGCCGGAGCCCCAGGGCCTTCAGGGTGAGCCGGTACGTCTCGGCATGCCCGATCGCAGAGCGGATCTGCTTGACGGTGAGACCGTTCTTCGACGGCTTCGCCGGGAACTTGGCCTCGTGATACGCGGGGCCCTGACGGCCCACGACGGGATTGCGACCCACTTAGACCTCCTGCCGGGCGCGGAACGGGATCTGGTCGACCTCGATCCCCCGTTCCTTGGCGAGCTGCTTGACGGTCACCAGCTGGGCGAACCCGTCCAGCGTGGCCCGCACCATGTTGTGCGGGTTGTTCGAGCCGAGGCTCTTGGTGAGGATGTCGGTGATGCCGGCGCACTCGAGCACGGCGCGGACCGGGCCGCCGGCGATGACGCCGGTACCGGTCGCGGCGGGCTTGAGGAGCACCCGCCCGGCGCCGTGATGCCCGATCACCTCGTGCGGCACGGTGGAGCCGACGCGGGGGACCTCGATCATATTGCGCTTGGCGGCGTCGACCGCCTTGCGGACCGCCTCGGACACCTCGTTCGCCTTGCCGGTCGCGACGCCGACCTTGCCCTTGCCGTCGCCCACCGCCACGAGGGCGTTGAACGAGAACCGGCGGCCGCCCTTCACGACCTTGGCAACGCGGTTGATCGCGACGACGTTCTCGACGAATTCGCTGGCCTCACCGTCCCGGCCTCCGGGACCGCCGCGCCCTCGACCGCCGCCCGGACCGCCGCGGCCGCCCTGGCCGCCGCCCGGACCGCCTCGGCCACGCTGGCCCCCGCCCGGTCCGCCTCGACCCCCGCGCCGCGCGTCCCCACCCTGCTGCTGGGCGGGCGCTTCACCGGGGGTCGGCGTGCTCTGTTTTTCGTCGGTCATTCTAGAACTCCAGTCCGCCCTTGCGGGCGCCCTCGGCGACCGCCTGCACGCGGCCGTGGTAGCGATACCCGGCGCGGTCGAAGACCACGCGGGAGAAGCCCTTCTTCTTGGCCAGCTCGGCCAGGCGGAGTCCGACCGCCGTGCCCTTGCTGACCTTGCCCTTCGCCGCGGGCGTGATGCCCTCGGAGGTATCCGCGACGCCCATCAGGACCAGCCCGGTGTCGTCGTTGACGAGCTGGGCGTAGATGTGCTTCAGCGAGCGGAACACCACCAGGCGGGGACGCTCGGCGGTACCGGACACGGTCTTCCGGACCCGGAGGTGCCGG
Source organism: Gemmatimonadota bacterium (assembly GCA_031365045.1). GTDB lineage: Bacteria > Gemmatimonadota > Gemmatimonadetes > Gemmatimonadales > GWC2-71-9 > CAMLHU01. Next base: position 3,329 of record JANLXK010000494.1, read on the forward strand.
CGATACCGCTTGTCGGTCCGCGACTTCGGAGAGATGATCGCGCGCATTACTTGGCTCCCGTCTTGCCCGCCTTGCGGCGGACCTGCTCACCCTGATAGCGGATCCCCTTGCCCTTGTATGGCTCGGGAGGCCGGATGCCGCGGATCTCGGCGGCCACCTGGCCCACGAGTTCCTTGTCGGCACCTTCGATCTTCACGATCGTGTTGTTATCGACCGTGAGCTTGATGCCCTTGGGGGCCTCGTACTTCACCTGGTGCGAGTAACCGGCGGTGACCATCAGCCCGAACGGCTTGGCCTCCGCCTTGTACCCGACGCCCTGCATCTCGAGGACCTTCTGATACCCCTTGGTGACGCCCTCGACCATGTTGTTCACGAGCGAGCGGGTCAGGCCGTGGAGCGCCTTGTGGCGCGCCTCGTCGCTGGGGCGGCCGACCGTGATCGTCGACCCCTCCATCGAGATGGCCATGTCGGGGTGGAAGGTGCGCTGGAGCTCGCCCTTGGGACCCTTCGCCGAGACGGTCGACCCTTTCACCGAGACGGTGATGCCGGCCGGGACCGTGACGGGCTTCTTGCCGATACGCGACATGTGGGCCCCCTTACCAGACGAGGGCGACGAGCTCGCCACCGAGCCTGGCCGTCCGCGCTTCGCGGTCGGACATCAAGCCCTTGGGGGTCGAGACGATCGCCATGCCGAGGCCGTTCTTCACCCGCGGGATCTCCCGCGCCTTCACGTAGCGCCGGAGACCGGGCTTCGAGACGCGCAGGAGCTCGCGGATGACCGGCAGCTCGTTGTGATACTTCAGATAGAGCCGAAGGACGCCCACCCCACCGTCGTCCAGGAGCTTGAAGTCCTGGATGTAGTGGTTGTCCTTCAGGAGGCGTGCCAGCTCGCCCTTGAGCTTGCTCACCGGCATGTCGACGCGTCGGTGGTTCGCCTGGCAGGCGTTCCGAATGCGCGTCAGCATGTCTGCCACAGGATCCGTCATGCTCATGATATCATCCTCACCAGCTGGCCTTACGGACGCCGGGGATCTCGCCCTTGAGGGCTTGTTCGCGGAAGCAGATCCGGCAGAGGCCGAATTTCCGCAGCACGGCGCGGGAGCGGCCACACCGCGCACAGCGGCGGACCGTCCGACTCTTGAACTTCGGGGTGCGCTTGGCGCGCTCGATCCAACAGGTCTTCGCCATTGGGCTCCTAGCCTACCCGCACGGGGGTCTCGCCGCGGAACGGCCAGCCGAACTGGCGCAGCAGCGCCAGGGCCAGGTCGTCGCGTCCGGCGGTGGTCACGATCGTGATGTCCATCCCGTGGATCTGCTCGACCTTGTCGAAGTCGATCTCGGGGAAGACCATCTGCTCCTTGATCCCGAAGGAGTAATTGCCGCGCCCGTCGAAGCTCTTGTTCGGGAGCCCGCGGAAGTCGCGCATCCGGGGGATCGCCACGTTGATGAAGCGATCCAGCCATTCATACATCCGCGCGCCCCGAAGGGTCACGGCGGCACCGATCGGCATCCCGGCCCGGAGGCCGAAATTGGCGATCGCCTTCTTGGCCCGCGTGGTCACCGGCCGCTGGCCGCTGATCAGCATGAGCTCCTCCACGACCGCGTCGAGCAGCTTGGGCTGCTTGTGGGCCTCGCCCATGCCGACGTTGAGGACCACCTTCGTGATCCGCGGCACTTCGTGCGGGTTGGTGAGGCCGAACTCCTTGGCCACGGCCGGCCGCACCACGGTCTCGTAGTGGGTCTGCAACCGGGGCTTCCCGAGCTGCGCCTTCGGCGCGGCATCGAGCGGGATCGAGCCACCGGCCTTCTCCTTCTTCTTCCCCTCCGTCTTCGGAGGCTGGGTCTTCGTCGTCGTCGTTGCCATCAGCGGTTCCTCGGGATCGCCTGACCGGACTTCACCGCGATACGCTCGCTCCGGCCTTCAGAATCTTTCCGGTGGCGGATGCGGGTGGGCGCCCCGGACTTGGGGTCGACCAGCATCGCCTTGCTCACCGGGAAGGGCGCCTCGCTCCGCACGATCCCCCCCTCGCGGGTCTGGGTCGGGCGCAGATGGCGCGTCACGATGTTGATGCCTTCCACCTTGATCATCCCCTTCTTGGGGAGGACCTGGAGGACCTTGCCGCGCTTGCCCTTGTCGTCGCCCCGGATCACCTGGACGGTGTCGCCCCGGGTGATCGACATCTTGAGGCGGAAGACGACCTCGCGGCGGTCGCGGCGGCTCTTCTTATAGACCAGCGGCTTCATGTCAGAGCACCTCCGGCGCGAGCGACACGATCTTCATGTACTTCCGCTCGCGCAGTTCGCGGGCCACCGGCCCGAAGATACGGGTCGCCTTGGGCTCGCCCTGATCGTTGATGATCACGGCGGCGTTCTCGTCGAACCGGATGTACGACCCGTCCTTGCGGCGGGTCTCCTTCACGGTGCGGACGATCACCGCCTTGGCGACGTCACCCTTCTTCACCTGCCCCGTCGGGATCGCGTCCTTGATCGCCACGACGACCTTGTCTCCCAGGCCGGCATAGCGGCGCTTGCTCCCGCCGAGCACGCGGATCACGAGCGCCCGCCGGGCGCCGCTGTTGTCCGCGATCTTGAGAATCGTTTCCTGCTGGACCATAAATTCCCCTGGTTTGTCGTGGGCCCGCGATTTATCGCGGGCCTACTTCGCCCGTTCGAGGATCTCGACCACACGCCACCGGACCGTCTTCGCCAGGGGCCTGGTCTCCATGATCCGCACGGTATCGCCGGTCTTGGCGCCGTGGTCATCCCGCGCCTTCACCGACTTGGTGCGGGTCACCTGCTTGCCGTAGACCGCGTGTGCGAACCGGCGCGTCAGGTTCACCGTCACGGTCTTCATCATCTTGTCGCTGGTGACGACACCGGTACGGCTCTTCCGCCGGGTGCGGTCATCCATCTGGGTCTCGGTCATCGGGCCGTCCTTCATGCCTGGGCGAGCTCGCGGGCCCGGAGGATGGTCTCGACGCGCGCGATATCGCGCCGGACCGTCCGGAACCGCATGGGGTTGTCGATCGCCTCGGTGGCCGACCGGAACTTCAGCTTGAACCGCTCGTCGCGGAGCTCGACCAACCGGGTCTTGAGCTCGTCGCCACTGAGGGCCTGCAGATCACGTGCGCGCATATCAGTCCTCCCGCCTCACGAACTTGGTCATCACCGGCAGCTTGGAGGCCGCCAGCGTGAGCGACTTCTTCGCCAGCGACTCCTCGATGCCCTCGATCTCGAACAGCACGCGGCCGGGCTTCACCACCACCACCCACCCCTCGGGATTGCCCTTGCCCTTGCCCATGCGGGTCTCGGCCGGCTTCTTCGTGATCGGCTTGTCCGGGAAGATCCGGATCCACACCTTGCCGCCACGCTTCATCTCGCGCGTCATCGCCACACGCGCCGCCTCGATCTGCCGGTTGGTGATCCAGCCCGGATCCAGGCTCATCAAGGCGAACTGGCCGAACGCGACGGTGTTGCCGCGGGTGGCGTGTCCCTTGATCTTGCCCTTGAACGTCTTGCGGAACTTGACTCGCTTGGGTGCCAGCATGGCTCAGTTCCCCGAGCTGTAGGTCCGGCCGCCGACGTCGTCGGTGACCTCGCCCTTGAAGATCCAGATCTTCACGCCGATGGTGCCGTAGGTCGTCTTCGCGGTGCCCATGGCGTAGTCGATGTCGGCCCGCAGCGTGTGGAGCGGCACCCGCCCCTCCCGGTACCCTTCGGTCCGCGCGATCTCGGAGCCGCCGAGGCGTCCCGACACCCGCACCCGGATGCCCAGGGCGCCCATGCGCATCGTGCTCTGCACCGCGCGCTTCATGGCGCGGCGGAAGCTGATCCGCTGCTCCAGCTGCCGGGCGATGTTGTCCGCCACCAGCTGGGCCGAGAGCTCGGGCCGCTTGATCTCCTCGACGTTGACGGCCGCCTCTTTCGAGGTCAGCTGCGCCAGCTCGTCGCGGAGCTTGTCCACCTCGGCGCCGCGCTTGCCGATCACCACGCCCGGTCGCCCGGTGTGGATCGTCACGGTCACCTTGCCGGGCTTCCGTTCGATCTCGATCTGCGCGATCGCCGCATGGCCGAGCCGGGCCATGAGGTACTTGCGGATGAGCTCGTCCTCCTTGAGGAGGGCCGGCATCTCCTTGGTCGCGAACCAGCGCGACGCCCAGGGCTTGATGACCCCGAGGCGGAACCCGGTCGGATGAGTCTTCTGGCCCATTACTTGGCCTCCCGCGGCGCCACGATCACTTCGACGTGGCTGGTGGGCTTCCGGATCGGGGCGGCGCGGCCCTGTGCCGCGGCCGTGAACCGCTTGAGCGGCTAGCCAAACCTACCGCGTGCAAGACAGCATGGCGCGCCTGCAGGAAAACGGGCGCTTTGCCTTGAGTTTTCTGAACCGGGATGTACGCCTGGGTGATTACTGGGGCTGCTTGGCAGATCCCACGGTTCTCGTAAATAATCTCGCGTCAGCTGGACCCGTGCCATCTGGAGTAGGTTTTATCGCATTTAACGGTGCCAGCGGTATTACGGGCGCCAATAATGTCGCTGTCGCACCTACCCTTGCTGGAACAGACACCATCACCATTCAAACAGCCACACCCGTAGCGGGTAACATTAACATTGTCGCTCCTTTCATGGCAGTCACTACCGACCCAATCAATATCGCTCCAACCACTAATGCGCTTAGAGTGGGTGATATTGTTGTCGTCGCCAGTTGCACCAATGCAGACGTTTTCCAGATAAGCCATGGTAATCCGGGTGGCAATCTTGCTGCTAGCGCTCTCACTCCTGCCGGTCGCATATTCCATGCTGCAGGCCTCCCTACACCTGCCCCTCCCGCAGGCCCCGGCAATAATGGCGGTACACTATCAGCGCTTTATAACGCCACTGCCCAGTTGATGACATCTCAATCGATCACTTATTCGATTCAGCTTGATGGCGCAAACGGTAGCGAACCTACGTTATTCAGCACTACTAATGGCGTTAACGTAGCGCTGGTGGAAGGTGTGGAAAACATGCAAATTCTTTATGGCGAGGATACTAATATGGTATTTCCACCACCTGCGCCACCTGCACTCAATGGTGACAGATCCGCAAATCGGTATGTTGTTGCTGGTACGGTTGGACTGGATATGCGCCGCGTCGTCAGCGTGCGCATTGGTCTGGTGCTGCGCACCAAGGAAAATAATCTGTCCACGTCAGTTCAATCCTTTAACTTCAATGGCGCAGTGGTTACACCCGCAGACCGTCGCCTGCGCCGTGTATTCTCCACCACCATTGGGTTACGTAACAGAGGGGCGTGACATGAATTCGGCCATTATCCATAAAGGCGCTCAAAGAGGCTCAGTGTTGATTGTCAGCATGTTGATTCTGCTGGTGCTGACCTTGATTGGCGTCACCGCCATGGGCACTTCTGCACTGGAAGAAAAGATGGCGGGCAATAGCCGCGACCAAAACCAGGCATTTCAGGCCGCTGAAGCCGCGCTGCGCGACGCTGAAGC
>JANLXK010000071.1:0-1027 GCA_031365045.1 Gemmatimonadota bacterium
GTTCGTGGCGGGGCTGCCGCTCCGGGCCTTCCCGGGGATCGGCCCCAAGAGCGCGGAGCGGCTGGCGGCGAAGGGGCTGACGGAGGCGTGGGAGGTGCAGGCGCTGTCGCTGCCGAAGCTGCAGGCGCTGATCGGCGAGGAGGCGGCGTCACTCAAGCTGCGGGTCGCGGGACGCGGTGGTACAACGCTCACTCGGCGGGAAGCGGCGAAGAGCATCAGCCGGGAGACTACGCTCGCGAAGGATGAGACCGACCTCAAGCGACTCGAAGCGCGGCTGGCGCGCCTCGCGGCGCACGTCGCCTCCCAGCTCCGGGAAGAGGAGCTGCAGGCGCGGACGGTCGTGTTGAAGCTCCGGCACGGCGACTTTCATACCGTGACCAGGCGCACCACCCTGGTGGAGGCGACCGCCTTGGACGTGGAACTCCTGGCCGCCGCGAGCCAGCTGCTCAAGCCGGCCTTCCAGGAGGCCCGCGCGCGGCAGCAGGGGGTGCGGCTGATCGGGATCGGGACCACGAACCTCGTCCCGGCCGCCCCGCCAGACCTATTCGAGGATCCGGCGCGCACCAAGCAGCGGACGCTGACCGACGCCGTCGATCGGGTGCGCGAGAAGTTCGGGTTCGAGTCGCTCACTGCGGGGCAGCTGATGCCGACCAGGCGGAAGCGGCCGAAGAAGAGCTGATGAGCGTGCGATTCGGACTTCCTAGTGCAGGTCCTTCGCCTCGAACCGCAGCCCCACCGACCCCGACCCCGGCGCCACCGCCCCAGCGACATTCGGGAAGGTGGCGACCCGGCCATCGGGCGCGGTCACGCGCACCGACGAGTTCTGGAACAACCGGTAGTACCCGATCCCCATCCGCGTCCCACCGACCGGAACCGTACACTGGCACTCCGTCGCGGCTGCGGAGCCTGGGTTCACCGTGACGCGGAGCGCGACACCAGTGGCATTGGTGATGAGCGGGGCGAACATCGGCACCTTCGCCCCCTCGGCGCTTGCGACCACCTCCGCTCCGCGCGCCACCCGGTCGAG
>JANLXK010000038.1:0-1646 GCA_031365045.1 Gemmatimonadota bacterium
GACAATTCTCCCGGCGGAGGATAAGCTTGTTCGACGCACCAGTGTTGGGTGTTGGGTGTTGGGTGTTGGGTATTGAGTGTTGTGTGAGTGGCCGCTGCCCTCACGAACGACACACCAACACACAACACACAACACGCAATACCCACCAGCAGTCCCGAGTTCGGCGCCCCGAGCTCAAGGGTCACATGTCTTTCGTCCACCTCCACACGCACAGCGAATTCTCCCTGCTCGATGGCGCCAACCGCATCGAGGAGCTGGTCGCGCACGTCAAGAAACTCGGCATGGACTCGCTGGCGGTCACCGACCACGGCAACCTCCACGCCAGCTGGAATTTCTATGAAGCGGCGAAGAAGCAGGGGATCCGCCCCATCCTCGGCTTCGAGGCGTACCTCGCCTTCGGCGACCGGCGCTCCAGCCAGAAGCCGCCCGACGCTCCGTCGCAGTACAGCCACCTGGTCCTGTTGGCCAAGAACAAGATCGGCTACCAGAACCTGATCCGGCTCTCCTCGATCGGGTACACCGAAGGGTTCTATCGCCGGCCCCGGATCGACAAGGAAGTCCTCGCGAAGTATTCCGAAGGGATCGTCTGCACCGCGGCCTGTCTGTCAGGAGAAGTGGCGCTCTATCTCCGCGCCGGACAATACGAGAAGGCCAAGGCGAGCGCCGCCTGGTTCGCCAGGAACTTCGGCAAGGACGCCTTCTGGCTCGAGATCCAGAAGCACGGCATCGGCGAGGAGGACATCGTCACCGAAGGGATGCTCCGCCTCGGCCAGGAACTCGGCCTCGGCGTCGTGGCCACCAACGACGCGCACTACCTGAAGCGGGAGGATGCGGAGGCGCACGACGTGCTCCTCGCGATCGGCACCGGGAGCGAGCTCGACGATCCCAAGCGGTTCCGCTTCACCGGTACCGAGAGCTACGTCAAGAGCGAGAAGGAGATGAAGGCGCTCTTCCCGGAGCACCTCGAGACGCTGGCGAACACGCAGACCGTGGCCAACGCCTGCGAGATCTCGTTCGAGAAGAAGTACTACCTCCCCGCCTTCCCCCGCCCCGCCGGGTTCGACACCGAGGACGGGCTCCTGGAGCATCTGGCCCTGAGCGGCACCAAGCGCCGATATGGTGATCCCTTCTCGAAGGAAGTCCGCCAGCGGCTCGACTACGAGCTGGGCGTGATCAAGAAGGCCGGCTACTCCGGCTACTTCCTGATCGTGCAGGACTTCATCCAGGCCGCCCGCGATCGCGGGATCCCGGTGGGCCCGGGGCGTGGGTCCGCGGCCGGCTCGCTCGTGGCGTACGCGCTCGGGATCACCGACGTCGACCCGCTCCGGTTCGACCTCCTCTTCGAACGCTTCCTGAATCCGGAACGCGTGTCGATGCCCGACATCGACGTGGACTTCTGCTTCGAGCGTCGCGGTGAGGTGATCGAGTACGTGCGCCAGCGGTATGGCAAGGAGTCGGTCGGTCAGATCATCACCTTCGGAACGCTCAAGGCGCGCGCCGCGCTCAAGGACGTGGCGCGCCTCCTCCGGATCCCGCCGGCCGATGCCGACAAGCTCACCAAGCTCGTTCCCTCGGGACCCGCGTTCGCGATGACGGTCGAAGAGGCCGCGGCCAAAGTCCCCGAGATCAAGGAACTGATCAAGAAG
>JANLXK010000045.1:0-6885 GCA_031365045.1 Gemmatimonadota bacterium
CTGGTGGCCTCGACGATGGGCCCGCCGGCCGCGAGCGCCCCCGTGTCCCGGGCGCGCCGCAGGATATGGAGCGCCATCCGATCCTTGATGCTGCCGGTGAGGTTGAGGCTCTCGGCCTTGGCGTAGATGCGTCGGGGCGGGCCGCCATCGACGGCGAATGCGACGGCGAGCAGCGGCGTGTTGCCGATCAGCACCCGGAGGCCGCGCGAACGGTCCAGGACCGCGGGAGCGGGCATGCGCCCCCCGTCCGTCACGCCGTTTCCAGGTGGTCGATCACCCAGCGTCCGGTCGTACCGCAGATGGAGCACCCCGCCTGCCCGCTGCCGTAGGAGATCAGGTCGGTGTCGCGGTCGCAGACGGGGCAATGCGCCGGGATCGTCTCGAGGGTGTTGAGCGGGATCCCGTTCCGGACGATGCGGCGCACCATCGCGCTCGGTTCGGCCGCGCCGAGGGGGCACATCCGGCCGGTGCAGCTGGCGCCGATCTCGAGGCAGACCAGCTCGGTGTCGGTGATCTCGGGCTGGGTCTCGCCGAGGCTCGGCTCGGTAATGAGGACGCGGACCGGCCGGTCGCAAGCGCCGCAGTACAGTTGATGGCTCTTCATGGGGCCCTCCACGTCAGGTCAAGGGGATGATCTCGGCATCGCTAAGCACCCGGCGCGCCATCCGTTGCGCCGTCTCGCGGTCGAGACCGAAGACGGCGGTGGACGCCGCGTCGGCATTGATGGTGGTGTCGCCCTGGACCGTCACGCTGCGCGCGATGGTCCGGCGCGGGGCCGCGGTGCCGGGGTCGATCAGGTGGTGGTATCGCACCCCGCGGTAGTCGAAGAAGCGCTCGTAGTCCCCCGACGTGGTGACGGCGCGGTCGGTCACGGCGAGCCGGCCGGCGAGCTGGTCGTGCTGGCGGGGATCCCGGATGCCGACCTGCCACGGCGCGCCGTCGGGTGCGGGCCCGAGTGCGTAAAGATCGCCGCCGACGGTCACGAGACCGTGCGCGATCCCGTGCCGGCGGAGGGTAGCGACCGCGCGGTCGATGCCGTAGCCCTTCGCGATCCCCCCCAGGTCGAGGTGCAGGTCGGGGTCGTCGAAGCGTACCCGGGCACCGTGGGCGTCCTGCGCCAGATCGACCTTGCGCCAGAAGCCCCGCGCGGCAAGCTGTGCCACCTGGCGCTCCGGCGGCGGAGTGTGACGGTGCAGCACGTCCCACAGTTCGGAGGCGGAGCCCAGGGCGGGATCGAACCGTCCGTCGCTCACCGAAGCCCACCGGAGCGCCGCGGCGATGACGAGCCCGGTCTCGACGCATACCCGCACGCCGTCGCGCGCGGCGCCGCTGTTGACCCGACCGATATCCGACCGGGGATCGAAGCGGGTCATCGTCCGTTCCACCCACAGCAGCTCGGCCACGGCGGCGTCGAGGGCGGCCTGGGCCCGGCGCTCGTCGGTGTGCGCCACCTGCAGCTCGGCGATCGTCCCCATCAGCGGGATGGTGCGCCGCGAGAGCGGCGGCACGCGCCGAAGCGCGCGGGGGAGCGAGGCGACGAGGAAGATCCCGGTGCCGAGCATCAGGAACTCCCTCCGCGTCGGAGGGCGCCGGCAAAGGTCAGCGGTCATGGTGTTCTCCTTCATCTGCGTGACGTCCGCACGAGCCGGTGCAGCCAGAGCAGTGGCCGGTGCAGCCACGGTACGGCACCAGGCCGAACAGGACGAAGAGTCCGGCGGTGAGCAGGATGGCGATCAGCGTCGAGCTCATGGCGCGCTCCCCATCCCGGCGAATCCCATGAACGCCAGCGAGAGGCAGGAGGCGACCACGAGCACCAGCCCCATCCGCCGCGCGATCACCGGGACGTCGGCCACCTCGAGGCGCTCGCGGATCGAGGCCATCAGCGAGAGCGCCAGCGTGAGCCCCACACCGGCGCCGACGGCAAAGACCAGGGATTCGATGAAGGTGTAATGCCGGGCGGTCTGGAACAGGGCGAGGCCGAGGATCGCACAGTTGGTGGTGATGAGCGGCAGGTAGATGCCGAGCTGCCGGAAGAGGATGGGGAAGTACTTCTTGACCGCCATCTCGACCACCTGCACCCCCGAGGCGACCACCACGATGAACGCGATCGTGCGGAGGAAGGGGGTGTGGGCGAGGACGTAGGTGTTGAGGATCCAGGCGCCGACGGCGGTGAGGAGGAGCACGAACGTGTTGGCGAGCCCCAGCCGCCACGCGGTCTCGACCTTGGCGGTGACGCCGAAGAAGGAGCAGAGCCCCAGGAACATCACCAGGGTGAAGTTGTTGACCAGCACGGTCGAAACGAAGATCCAGGCCAGGTGACTCATGCGACCACCACCGCGCGACGCTTGCGCAGTTCGATGATGAAGGCCAGCCCCAAGAGCGCGAGGCCGAGGGTGAAGAAGCCGCCGGGCGGCATCACCATGAACACCCACGGCTCGAAGCGGGGACCGAAAAGGTCGTGGTTCAGCAGCGACCCCCGGCCGAGGAGCTCCCGGATGGCGCTCAGGAGCGAGAGCGAGGCGGTGAAGCCGAGTCCCATCCCGAGCCCGTCGGCCACGGCGCGCACCGGCCCCACTTTGGCGGCGAACGCTTCGGCCCGGCCAAGGAGGAGACAGTTGGCCACGATGAGCGGCATGAACGGCCCGAGCGCCTTGCTGATATCGGGGAAGGTGGCCGCGAGGATCATGTCGGCCAGCGTCACGAAAGTGGCGATGATGAGGATGTAGGAGGTGATCCGCACTTCGTGGGCGATGTACTTGCTGAAGATCGACACGATGAGGCCGGAGCCGACCAGCACAAAGAGCGTCGCGACACCCATCGCGATGCCATTGGCGAGGGTGTTGGTGACCGCCATGGTGGGGCACATCCCGAGGAACTGCACCAGGACCGGGTTCTCGCGTGAGATGCCGCGCCAGATGTCCGCCACGAGGGTGGCCGGCGGGGGCGCCCCCGGGACGAAGTCCGGGGTGGCGACGGCGGTGGTGGCTGGTGTCACGAAGTCCCTCCCCGGTCCCAGGTGTCGAGCAGGGGGCGCCACCGCTCGATGGCGTGGTTGATGATCCGGATCACGGCACGCGACGAAATGGTGGCGCCGGTGATGGTCTGGACTTCGCTCGGCGTGGTGCCGGCGTGTCCCTTCACCCCGGTGAGCGGGGGGACGCGTCCGCGGAATTGGCCGGTGAAGGTGCTGTCGCGCTCGATCTTGTCGCCCAACCCCGGGGTCTCCTTCTGCTCCACTACGGTGAACCCGATGAGGGCGCCGGTCGCAGGATCGAACCCGATCATCAGCGTCACCAGCTCCTGGAACCCGGGTTCGGCGGCGGTGATCGCGACGCCGAGTCGATGGCCGTCGGCGTCGTAACCGACGTAGGCCTTGGGGGCCTGGTCGAGATCCCCGGCCGGGGCCGTCCGGGTGAGGGAGTCGTGCACGAGATAGAGGGTGTCCCACCGCACCGGCGCGTGGAGGACCTCGCGCACCGCTCCTTCAAGCCGCGCGGAGGCGTAGCGTTTCACCGCGGGGAGGGTGATGTCGTACACCGTCGCCACCAGCCACCCCGAGAGGGCGCCGGCGATCGCGAGGGTCACGAGCAACCGCCAGGCCGGGGTGCCCTTCTGCGGGGCCGGGGTGGCGGGAGCGCCGTGGCAATGGACGTCGGTCACGTGACGACCCTTCCGCCGCTGCCGAACACCCGTGGCTGGGTGGCGCGATTGATGAATGGCACCAGCGCGTTCATGAACAGGATGGCGTACATCACCCCTTCGGGGAGCCCGCCCCAAATCCGGATCACCACCACGAGCACCCCGATGCCGGCGCCGAAGATCCAGCGGCCTCGGTCGGTGATGGGTGAGGTGACGAGGTCGGTGGCCATATACACCGCGCCGAGCATCAATCCTCCCGAGAAGAGCATGAAGAGGGCATCGGGACGGAGCGGGTCGACGAGGTGGATGACGGTGCTGACGAGGGCCACAGTGGCGAGGATGCTCACCGGGATCCGCCAGTTGAGATACCGCTTCCAGGCGAGGAAGGCCCCGCCCGCCAGGATCACAAGGGCGGCGGTCTCTCCCGCGGAGCCGCCGGTCGCTCCGGTCACGAGGTCGATCAGGGCGGTGGTGTGCCCTTCGAATTTGAGGAGGCCGAGGGGGGTCGGGGAGGTGATCGCGTCGGTGACGGGGCGGATGAAAGGAAGGGCGAAGAGATCGCCTTTCAACGCCCAGAAGCTGCCGCCGAGCACAGGCCAGGTGGTGATCGCCACGGGGAAGGCGGCTTGCAGGAAGGCCCGTCCCACCAACGCGGGATTGAAGACGTTCTGCCCGAGCCCGCCCCAGACCAGCTTGCCGAACCCGATCCCGAACGCGCCGCCGAGGCAGGCCATCCAGAGCGGAAGGCCGGGAGGCAGGGCGAGCCCGAGGAGGAGCCCGGTGATCGCGGCCGAACCGTCGGCGAGTGTTCCGCCCTTGCCGAGGAAGTGCTCGGTGACGACAGCCCCGATCACCGCGGCCAGGATGACGAGCAGCGCGCTGACGCCGAAGAACCAGGCCGCCGCGACGACCACGGGGGCGAGGCTTGCGACCACGTTCCACATGATGACGGGGGTCGAGTCCTGCGATCGCACGTGCGGCGAAGCGGTGACGATGAGCGGCTTGGTCACGTTGCCCCCGCCGCGGCGCGCCGGAGCGCCGCCTTGCTGGCTTGGAAGAGCTGGGCCAGCGGGATGTTGGAGGGACAGACGTAGGCGCACGAGCCGCAGAGCATGCAATCGGACAGATGATGGTCGGTCATCACCTCGTACTGTGCCACGCGGGCGAAGTCGCCGAGCAGGGAAGGATTGAGAAAGACCGGACAGGCCTCGAGGCAGCGGCCGCAGTGGATGCACGGGTAGACCTTGGCCTGCCGGGTCTCGTGCGCCCGGAGCACCACGACGCCGGTGGTCCCCTTGAGGACCGGGGCGTCGAGGTCGGCCTGCGCCTGGCCCATCATCGGCCCACCCACGATCACCTCGGCACCGTCGGCCGTGACGCCGCCACAGAAGGCGAGGAGGTCGCGGAGCTTGGTGCCCACCGGCACGATCAGGTTGGCGGGGCGGGTGAGGCCGTGCCCCGACACCGTCACGATCCGCTCGATGAGCGGCAGTCCGGTCTCGAACACCTCGGCGATGGCCGAGACGGAGCCGACGTTCTGCACCACCACGCCGACCGTCACCGGGAGCTTTCCCGACGGGACCTCGATCCCGGTCACGGCGTGGATCAGCATCTTCTCTGCGCCCTGGGGGTATTTCACCGTGAGGGGGAGGATCGTGAGGTCCAGGTCGGCGGGGAGCGCCCCTTCGAGTGCGGTGATGGCGTCGGGCTTGTTGCGCTCGACCCCGACCACGCACCGTTTCACGCCGAGGGCGTGCATCATCACCCGGATACCGAAAAGCACCCGGGCCGGGTGTTCGACCATCGTGCGGTGGTCGGAGGTCAGGTACGGCTCGCACTCGGCCCCATTGATGATAAGCGTGTGGACCGCGTGGTCCTTGGGAGGCGCCAGCTTGACGTGGGTCGGGAAGGCGGCACCGCCAAGTCCCACCACACCGGCGTCCTGCACGGCGCGGATCACCTGGTCGGTGGTGAGTCCCTCCCAGTGCGGCACCATCCGGGGCCGTGGCACCTGCGGGGCGAACCGGTCGACCGCGATCCGCGCCGCGAGGGCCATCGAACCATCGGGGTGGGGCCACCAGTCGATCGCGGTCACGGTGCCCGCGGCCGACGCGTGGATCGGGACCGAGACCCAGCCGTCGGCGCGAGCCACGAGGTCACCCCGCTCCACGTGGTCGCCCACCTTCACGCAGGGGATCGCGGGATTCCCGGCGTGCTGGCGGAACGGCAGGACGATCTCCTCGGGGAAGGGCATCCGCCGGATGGGGAGGCCCGACGTGAGGCCCTTCTCCTCGGGAGGATGGACGCCATGACGGAAGCCGGAGGAGAGCTTCACGCGGCGCTCAATTGAACTTCGCGGCGCGCGCGAGCCACTTGGGGAGGTCTTTCTCCCTGGGATCGAGCGGCGTGCCGGGGTGGATGATCGCCACGGGGCAGCGCTCTGCCGCGGTGACCAGCTGGGCGAAGGTGCCGGCGTGCGGATCCTTGATGGTGGCCTGCTTGTCGGCGTTGTAGGCGAACATCTTCCTGTTGAGGTTGGTGCACTCGTTGCACGTGGTGCAGCGCGCCGAGTCGATCCACGCCTCGAGCACCATCTCGTCATCATCGGCCACGGCCACCGCGCCAGCGGCCGGGACCGCGGCCGGGGCGGCGGTGGCCACCGGGACGGCGACTGCGGTGGTCGCGACCGATGCTGGCGCTGCAGCGGCCACGGTGGCCGGAAGGGCTGCGGCGCCGTTGGTCGCGGGTGGGAGGCTGGCGAGGAGGTCCGCCACTGCAGCCGACCCGCCGGCGCGGTGGAGGAGCGCGGTGGCGAGCTGGCGCGCCATCTTCGCCGGATAGCTGGCACGGAGTTCCGCCAGCTGAGCCTCGTAGCCGGCGCGCAAGGCGGCGCTCCGCGTCTCGAACTCCGCCTCGAGCGAGTTCGCCACCACCTGCCGCACGGCCGGGGCGACTTCGAGCCCCGCCAGCTGACGGAGTTGGGACCAGAACTGCTGGCGCTCTTCGGCGAGCAGGACGATCTCGCGCGTCGAGGAAATCCGCCGGAGGGTGCGGTCCTTGGCGAGCGCGAGGATGTACGGGGTGCGTCCCTCCCGTTCCCCGGCGCCCAGGGTCAGGAACTCGTGGAACGGTACCATCTGGTCGTTCCACTGGTCGGGTGCGACCTCGGTGAAGTGCTGCTTGAAGCGCCCCTCGGTGGCGGCCCAGTCCGCGATGGTGACCGGGAGTTCGAGCGCCTGCTCGGCG
>JANLXK010000129.1:0-1412 GCA_031365045.1 Gemmatimonadota bacterium
CGACTTCCGTTGCCAGGGCTCGATCCTCGGTCGAATTCGTTGCGCTCGAGTCCCCTGGAGCCCCCTACAGCCCCCTGGAGTCCCGCCCAGTCCTGGAGACGGCGCCGACGCGGGGCTTCCCGTTTCGCCGAGCCGACCTTCGCGTCGTTTCAGTCGTCGGGCGTCCTGGGTGCCGAATTTGACCGGCCATTGTCGGGTCGTTTCGTGCGTCACGATCACTCCACGCTTTGCGATCAGATCCTCGAAGTCCCGGAGACTCAGACTGAATCGGTAACGACGCGGTGCGCGACCGGAAGCTCGGCGAGCACGCTCGCCAGGTCAAGGACCGGATCACGAGCCTCGGGCAGAAAAGCTACTGGCAGCAATTCGACGATTCGCCCGAGTTCGTCGTTCTATTCATCCCCGGCGAGTCATTTTTCTCGGCGGCGGTGCAGCGCGACCCGGAGTTGCTCGAATACGGTTTCGGCCGCGGCGTCGTCCCCGCCAGCCCGACGAATCTCATCGCGCTCTTGAAGACCGTCCACTACGCGTGGCGCCAGGAGAAGGTCGCCGAAAACGCAGCGGAGATCCGGGATCTGGGAGCCGAGCTGTACGAGCGCCTCGCCACGATGACGAGTCACTTCAAGGACTTGGGCGCCAGTCTCGACGGATCGGTGAAATCCTACAACCAGGCGATCGCCTCGCTCGGCAGCCGTGTCCTCGTCTCCGCGCGCAAGATGAAGGAACTGGGAGCGGGAACGTCGAAAGAGATTCCCGACCCCGACCCCGTCGAGCGCGAGCCGAGAGCCGTCGCGAGCGAGTGAAGCGGTCTACTTGATGACCGCGCCCGTTCCCGCGATCGGTAGACGACCGTCGGCCTGGTGCTTGGCGTGCGCGAGAGCCTCTTCCGGCGTCATCTCAATTTTCGTAAGGAGCTGGGCCTTCTCCCGGTCGAGGCACTCGAAGCCGCGGCAGCCCTCCGCCCCGGGAAGCACGCCTCCGACAACGCGAAAACGATCCGGGCGGCGACGACGGCCGGGTAATCCAGCGGTGAGTCGCTCTTTTTTTGCTGAGCACCCCGTTTGGACCGCTTTTGAAGGCCTTCCGCGAAGGAAACGGCCGCGTAGGATCGCCCAGGAAGGGCGATCGCGGTGCCGGACAGGCTACCGGCCCCCCTGAAATCGACGAAAGCAGGACGAAAAAGTGGACTTCTACGCCTAGTTTCCGGGAATCACCGCCGTGATGTCGTACTCCCAAGCTGCCGCCCCGGCCGTCGCGTCGAGGTAGGTCAACCCCGTCGTCGTCCCGAGTTTCACGAACGCCTCGTTCGATCCCATCGGCCGCCGCCACACGTCGTAGGAGCTCGGCGTCCCGCTGCCGTCGTCCAACACCGGCGACGACCAGCTCAGCCTCACCTTGTTGTTCTCGATCGC
>JANLXK010000158.1:0-5263 GCA_031365045.1 Gemmatimonadota bacterium
GCTTCACCCGCTCTTCGCGGCTCTCGATCTTGCGGCTGACGCCGACCTTCGAGGCGTACGGCATGTACACCAGGAAACGCCCGGCGAGGGAGATCTGGGCCGTCACCCGCGAGCCCTTGGTGCTGATCGGCTCCTTGGTGACCTGGACCAGCAGGGTGTCGCCCTTCTTGATCAGGGTCGAGATGTCGGGGACGGCGCGGCGCCCGCTGACCTCGCGCTGACGCGCGGGGGCCTGGGCCGGCTGCGCCTGCGGGCGCGGCTGCGGTTCCGGCTGGCCCTTCTGGCGCTGCTTCTGCTTCTCCTGCCGCGGCTGCTTCGGCGGACGCTGCTGGCGCGGCGGACGCTGCTCCTGGGACGTCTCGTCCGACGGTGCCGGCGGGAGGAGCCCGGCGGTCGGTGTCTCCGAGGAGCGGGGGAAGAACCCGGCGATCTGGTCCTCGGGCACCAGCTCCACGCCGGCGCTCACCTGCGGGGCGTTGCGCTCACCACCACCCTTGCCACGGCGACGGCCGCGCCGACGCCCACGGTGGCCGCGCCGCTCACCTCCCTGCTCCGGCGTCGCGCCCTCCTCGGTCGCCGGGGCGCCATCGGTCGCACCCGTTTCCGGCGCGTCGTCGCCCGCGAATCCGTCGTCGCCGCCGCCCTGCGCCTCGGCCCCAGGCTCACCACCCTCGACCGGCTGGGAGTTGGAGGACGCATTGCCGCGGCCCCTACGCCGGCGGCGGCGGGAGGAACGCGGCACGTCGGCCTCGCCCACACCGGGGGCGGGACCGTCGTCGTCGGCGACCTCTTCCGGCTCCTCATCGGGGTCGTGCTCGTCATCCGGCTCGAGCAGATCCGAGGCGTGCAGGAACGCGCTCTTCTCGAGGCCGATGTCGACGAACGCGGCCTGGATGCCGGGAAGGACCGCCTCTACACGACCGAGATAGATGTCCCCCACCATCCGTCGATGGTCGGGGCGATCGACCAGCAACTCAACGAGCCGGTCGTCCTCCAAAATGGCCACCCGCGTCTCGCGCGGGGTGCCGTTGATCAGGATCTCGCGCTTCACGCGGATCGTCTCCGGGGCCGGCGCGCGTGGCGCGCTCGGCCTCCCAAACGTGGATGGACGGCCACCGGCGCACAGGCGCCCCGCAGCCGTCCATGATTCGATCGGTCGGCATCGGTGCCGACCGGGTCCCATCGGAGACGGCACGGGCGCCCTGAGGCACCTCGACCTCCATCTCCAGCCTGCTGCGGCCCCCGATCAGGGGACCGCACACTTGGACTTCGTTGAAGCCACCCGTCCGCACCTCGGACCAACGCAGATACGCCTCGCCCACGGGGCTCGCGATCGCGCGCGCGCCCGCCAGGAGGAGACGATATCGGGTCGGAGACGGAGAATGAAGCTGCATAGTGGCGGTCTAAATGTGCGTGGTTGTTGGACTTACGTCAATAGGCCGATCGGCTGACCTCACCCCCGGCCCCCCTCCCCTACCCCTGCCCCTGCCGGGGGAGGTGAGCGTTCAGGCCTCACCCCCGGCCCGTTCTCCCTTTCAGACCTCACCCCCCAGCCCCCTCTCCTTTTCAGCCAGACCTCACCCCCCGGCCCCCTCGCCCTCTGGGAGAGGGGGAGAACATCATCCCGAGATGCGCGCTTGGAACTTGGCCCGCCACTCGTCGGGGAGCGCACCCACCGCCAACGCACGTTCCAAGGCCGCACGCGGGGCGTTCTTTTCCGAATTCAGCCCGTAGATCTCCCGGATCGAGACGGCGAGTGGGTCGGCGTAGAACAATTCCATGGTGTCCCCCGCCTTCGCCTCCCCCTCCTCGATGACCCGGGCGTACCAGCCGCTCCATCCGAGCGATCGGATGAACGGGATGGCCTCGGCGTAGCCGAGACGCCGGGTGAGGGTCATGCACGGGATCCGCGGAGTGGTGATCTCGATGACCGCACTACCGATGCGAAATCGGTCGCCGCAATGGACTTGGGTCTCGTCGATCCCCTGCACCGTCAGGTTCTCACCGAACAGTCCCGGCTCAGGACGGCGGCCGAGCGCTCGCTTCCACCCCTCGGCGTGGTCGGCCACGTAGCTGCAGAGCGCGCGGTCGGGGCCACCGTGGTGGCTCAGGTCCTCCTGCTGATCACCTATCAATCCGAGGCGCGTCAGCCGGACCGGGCCCTCGACTGACCGTTTCCCGATCGCCGTCCGTTCGACTTGATCGAGGTACGACCGATCTTCGACCTGCCCGGCGTTCAAGCTGACGACCTTCGCCTTCACGCGACCACGTCTCCCAACACCTGCCGCGCGATGACCATCCGCTGGATCTCGGAGGTCCCTTCGCCGATCTCGCAGACCTTGGCGTCGCGCATCATCCGCTCCACCGGGAACTCCGCGGTGTAGCCGTAGCCGCCGAAGATCTGGACCGCCTGGGTGGTGACCTTCATCGCGAGCTCCGAGCAGAAGAGCTTGGCCATCGCCGCTTCTTTCTTGAACGGCTTCCCGGCCTGCTTGAGCTGGGCGGCGTGGTACAGCAGGTGGGTCCCCGCCTCGATGCCGAGCGCCATGTCGGCGATCATGAAATGGATGCCCTGGAAGCTCGCGATGTACTTGCCGAACTGCTTGCGGGTGCTGGCGTAGGCGCGTGCCTGATCGTACGCCCCTTCGGCGATGCCGAGGGAGAGCGCGGCGATGCCGATGCGACCGCCATCGAGGGTCTTGAGGAAGTTGACGAACCCTTCGCCGACCTTGCCGAGGACGTTCTCCTTGGGGACGATCGCGTCCTCGAAGATGAGTTCGCGGGTGTCGCTGGCCCGCCACCCCATCTTGTCCTCCTTCCGCCCCGACCGGACCCCCTTGGTCTTGGGGAGGTCGGCGGCGTGACCGACGCCGAGCGCCTTGCACTGCGCCAGGTCGACGGTGTCCTTGGTGACGATGAAGTTGGTGATGCCACGGTGGCCCTGGTCCTGCGACGTGCGCGCAGTGGCGACGAAGATCTCCCCGACGCCGGCGTGGGTGATGAAGATCTTGCTGCCGTTGAGGACGTAATGGTCCCCCTTGTCGACCGCGGTGGTGGCGGTGCCCGACGCGTCGGACCCGGCCCCCGGTTCGGTGAGCCCGAAGCCGCCCAGCACCGATCCCGACGCCAGGCGCGGGACGAACTCCCGCTTCTGGGCCTCGGTCCCGAAATCCATGATCGGTGAGGTGCCGAGGTTGGTGTGCGCGCTGATGGTCAGGGCGTGGCTCGCGTCGGTCTTGGCCAGTTCGTGGATGGCCACGTAGTAGCTGATCTGGTCCATCCCCGCCCCGCCCATCTCCTCCGCCCATGGCACGCCGAGCAGGCCGAGTTCGCCCATCCGCTTGATATTGGCCCACGGGAAGGTCGACGTGGCGTCGAGCTCGCGGGCGACGGGGGCGACGTGATCGCGCGCGAAGGCGGCGACCATCTCGCGGACCTGATGGTGTTGCTCAGTGAAATACAGGCTGGAATCCATGGTACCGAGGAGTGCGTGGCGCGAAGGAACTGCGGGCGAGCGGGGAATCTACAACGGAAGGAGGGCGGAGGCCGAGGGGGGTGCGGGCGGTCGCACCAGGGCCAGCAGCTCCTGCCCGAAGGCCGCGAGTGCCTTCGGGCCCAGACCCGTGGCTGCCCCCAGGGCGGTCAGGTCGGCCGGGAACTCGGTGACAAGCGCGTCGATGCCTCCGTCGGAGATGACCTGCCAGGGCTCGACCCCTTCGGCGAGTGCACGCGTGGTCCGCCACTGGATCAGCGCATCGCGTCGCGGCGACCCGACGACCGTACCGGAAGAGTCATTCGCCGTCGAAGTGACCGCGACGCCGAGCGCGGCGAGGATCCGCCCTCCGAGCCGCGCCGTGAGCTCGGGTCCGACCCCCGGCTCGGCGGCGAGCGCCGCGGCATCGGCGGGCGGGGATCCGGCGAGGCGGGCGAGCACCTCGGGCTCAAGGACGGCCCCGCTCCACGGAGTCTTGACCGGCGCGAGCGCGGAACGGAGCGCGCGGAATCGGGCGCGGGCAGCGGGGTCGAGCGGGGACGCGACCGCGCGACCGGCGCAGCGGCCGCACCCGGCACACTGCTCGAGCGTCTCGCCGAAATAGCCGATCAGCGTCGCGCGGAAGCAGCCGCGCCCGGTGGCGTAGACTTCGATGGCCGTCAATCGCTCGACGGCTCGGGCTCGGCGCTTCGCCACGGGGCGCCAGTCCACCCCGCCCCGCTCCGGATGCAGTTCCTTGCGGAGGCGTTCGATGCTCTCGAGGACGGACCTGGTCAGGCGGGGGTCGTTGGTCTTTGGTCTCTGGTCGTGGTCAGGTGAGGTGCCGCTCCCCTCGTGCCGGCCGTGGTTGTGCGACGACCAATGACTATTGACCAATGACCCGGTCGGCGTTCCCCACACCTTCTCGCACAACTCACGGGGGGGGAACGTCACATCGAGCTGACGACGGTGGAGTTCCGCATCCTCGGGCTGGGAGAGCAGCACACAGCGGGCGAAGCGACCGTCGCGCCCCGCCCTGCCGGCCTCCTGATAGTACGACTCGGGGGTCGGCGGGAGGGTCCAATGGACCACGAGGCGGACGGTCGGCTTGTCGATCCCCATCCCGAAGGCGCAGGTGGCGACCACCACCTCGACCTCGTCATCAAGGAAGCGGCGCAACGTCTCGCGACGTTCCTTGACCGGGAGCCCCGCGTGGAATGGTGCCGCGCTGATGCCGCGGGCCGAGAGCCCACGGGCGATCCCTTCGGCCAGCCCACGGGTGGGGACGTAGACGAGGGCGGTCCGATCGTCGGTGCGGAGGAGGGCGAGAAGACGGTCCCACCGCTCCCGCTCGCTCCGGACGCGCGCGACACCGAACCAGAGGTTGCCGCGGTCGAAGGAACCGAGGTGGAGATCCCACTTGCCACGCGTGGCACCCCAAGCGCCGAGGCGGAGGGTGGTGGCAATATCGGCGCGCACATCGGGGGTGGCGCTGCCGGTGAGGGCGACGACCGGCGGGCGACCGAGTTTCCAGCGGAGGCGGCCCAGGCGGCGATAGGCGGGACGAAAGTCGTGCCCCCATTCGGCGAGACAGTGGGCCTCGTCCACCGCCAGCAGGACCGGTGAGATCTTTGCGGCGGCAAGCTCGGTGGACAGGCGCTCGAGACGCTCAGGAGAGACGTAGAGGAGCTTGAGCTCCCCGGCGCGCACCCGGTCCATCACTTCGGCCTGCTGCGGGGGCTTGAGGAGGGAGTTGAGCGCCGCCGCCGCGATGCCGCGGGCCTGGAGCGC
>JANLXK010000256.1:0-4536 GCA_031365045.1 Gemmatimonadota bacterium
GCCGAGCTAGTGCGTCGGACCCTCGAAGGGGAAGGATGGGTGGTCCGGGTGGCGCGGAACGGGCGTGAAGGGCTGGCGTGCTACGATGAGGCCCCGCCCTCTCTCGTCCTGCTCGACCTGATGATGCCTGAGATGAATGGCTTCGAGTTCCTCGAGGCACTCCGCGCCGCCCCCCGGTCGAGCGTGGCGCCGGTGATCATTGTGACCGCCAAGGACCTGACGCCGGAGGATCACCGGCGGCTCAACGGCCACGTCTCGGCCGTCCTGCAGAAGGGGGGCTACTCGCGCGATGAGCTCCTCTCCGAGACCGCCTCCCGGCTGGGGACCCGGATCAAAGGATCCCACTCTCACGCCGCGGAGCCCCGCTGATGCCACGCGTGTTGCTGGTCGAGGACAACGAGATGAATCGCGACATGCTCTCGCGCCGCCTGATCAAGGTCGGCTACGAGGTCGTGATGGCGGTCGACGGCGCCGAGGGCGTGGCGATGGCGAAGGCGGGGCCCTACGACATCATCCTGATGGACATGAGCCTTCCGGTGATCGACGGCTGGGAAGCGACGCGCCAGATCCGCGCCGAGCCGGGACTCGCGACCGTCCCGATCATCGCCCTCACCGCCCACGCGATGGCGGGAGACCGCGACAAGGCGATGGAGGCGGGCTGCAGCGACTATGACACCAAGCCGGTCGAGATCACCCGGCTCCTCGGCAAGATGACCGCATTGCTGGGCGGCACCGCGTGAACGCTCCGGACGCGCTTCCCTCGGGCGAGGTCGCCGCGCTCCGACACGACCTCCGCACGCCGGTGAACCATATCGTCGGCTACTGCGAGCTCCTCCTCGAGGAAGCCGCCGACGACGCCGACGACCGGCGCCGAGCTGCGCTCCGCGCGGCGCTCGATGCCGCGCGTGACGTGCTGGCCCAGATCGAAGCGGCCCTTCCCGCCACCGGGAAGACCGTCACACCGAGCGCGATCGAGGCGCTCCGCACCCGGATGAGCGAGCCGCACGACCGGATCCTCGCCGCGATGGACGTGCTCCATCCCGCCGGGACCGCCACGCCCCCCTCGGGCTTCGGCGCCGACGTGGCCAAGGTGCGCCACGCCACCGGGCGGCTCCTCGCGGTCCAGCGCCCCACTACGGTGTCGGCGGCGGCCCCGACAGCGACCGCATCCGCACCCGCTTCTGTGGAAGGCACCGCCCGGGGCCGGATCCTCGTGGTGGACGACGTAGCGGAGAACCGCGACGTCCTCCTCCGGCACCTCGTCCGCCAGGGGTATGAGGTCGCTTCCGCCGCTGACGGGGTCACGGCGCTCGCGATGGCGCACGCGAGCTCGTTCGACCTGATGCTCCTCGATGTCCGGATGCCGGGGATCGATGGGAAAGAAGTGTTGACGAGGATCAAGCACGATCCCGTCACCCGCGACCTCCCGGTGGTGATGATCTCCGCCGCGGATGAGCTCGAGACCATCGCCGGCTGCATCGAGGCCGGGGCCGACGATTTCCTTCCGAAGCCGTTCGATCCCATCCTGCTGCGGGCGCGGGTGAGCGCGTCGGTCGAGAAGAAGCGCCTGCGCGACATGGAGGTGGACTATCTCCGCCAGGTCGACCGCGTGGTCGAAGCGGCGGTGGCGGTGGAACAGGGGCGCTATCTCCCGGGCGGGCTCGCCGAGGTGGGGCGACGGGATGACGCCATCGGGCGGCTCGCCCGGGTCTTCGACACTATGGTGGCGGGGGTCAAGGCGCGCGAGGAACGGCTGAGCGGCCAGGTCACGATGCTCCGCCGCGAGATCGACGAGGCGAAGCAGGGCACGTCCGAGACCGCGACGGCGGAGCTCGACGCCGGGACCCTCCTTCCCGGGGCCCTCTTCGGCGAGCGCTACACCATCATCAGGGTGGTCGGCCGGGGCGGGATGGGGACGGTCTACAAGGCGCACGACCGGGAGCTGGCCGAGGACATCGCCATCAAGCTTCTCCGGCCCGACACGATGCGGGGCGACCCGACGATGGTGGAGCGGTTCAAGAGCGAGATCCGTCTCGCGCGGCGCATTTCACACACCAACGTGGTCCGCACCCACGACTTCGGCGAGGCCGAGGGGGCGTACTACGTCACGATGGAATACGTCGAGGGGATCACCCTCCGCGACCTGATCGACCTCCGGCGCACCCTCTCCCCTGCGGCGACCCTCGGCATCGCGCGTCAGCTCGCCGCGTCGCTCGCGGTCGCGCACGAGCAGGGGGTGATCCACCGCGACATCAAGCCGCAGAACCTCCTGCTCGACGCCGCGGGGGTGCTCAAAGTGATGGACTTCGGGATCGCGACCCTCGCTGACCGCACCAGCACCATCACCCAGGCGGGGATGGTCGTGGGGACGCCGGCCTATATGGCCCCCGAACAGCTCCTGGCGGAAACGGTGGACGCCCGGAGCGATCTGTACGCCGTCGGCGTGGTCTTGTACGAATGCCTCACCGGCGAGCTTCCGCACCAGGCACTCAACAGCATCTCGCTCATCGCCAAGGTGCTGCACCAGATCCCCCGCTCCCCGCACGAACGGAACGGGGAGGTACCCGTCCTGCTCTCGTCGCTGGTAATGAGGCTCCTCTCACGAGATGCGACCGATCGCCCGGACAGCGCCGCGACGCTCGGCGAGCTTTTGGCGCAACTCGACTGAGCCCGGCAGGAGCCCCTTGCCGGTTCTCGCAGCGGCCGCCACACTTCCTGAATGCCTCCCGCCCCCAAGAAGAAGCGCGCTCCCAAGAAGTCCAAGAAGGCCGGCGCGGCGAAGACCCGCGGCCTCGACGCCTCCAAGCTCGACAGCACGGCCCCACCGGCCGCGGTCGAGGCCCTTGCCAAGCGCATCGCCGCGGACGGCGGCACCGTCCTCGCCACCTACCGCGATCCCCTCGGCGGCCGCTGGCAGCTCCTGGCCTCCCTTCCAATTGACATCGTCGCGCCGACCCCTTATCAGCGCGATCTCTCCGACGCCCACGTGGCCCGGCTGGCCGACGCGATCGACAAGCTCGACCGCTTCCTCGATCCGATCATCGCCGTGCCGGCCGAGCCGGGGCAGTATTGGTCTCCCAACGGTTACCATCGACTTGGCGCGATGACCCAGCTCGGCGCCAAGGCGATCGTGGCGCTGGTGGTGCCCGAGCCGGAGGTGGCGCACCGGATCCTGGCGCTCAACACCGAGAAGGCGCATAACCTCCGCGAGAAGTCGCTGGAGGTCTCCCGGCTGGCGCAGGCGCTGAGCGAGATGGACGACGCCGCGGAGAAGAGCTTCGCGGAAGTGTTCGAGGAGGCGGCGTTCATCACGCTGGGGCTTTGCTACCAGGAGAACGGACGGTTCTCCGGAGGGGCGTACCACTAGATCCTCAAGCGGATCGACCAGTTCCTCACCGCCAAGCTCCCCGCCGCCCTCGAGGAGCGGAAGCGGCGCGCCGCCAAGTTGCTGGAGCTGAACGAGCACGTGAACGAGGCGGTGCAAAAGCTCAAGGAGAAGGGGCTCGAGAGCCCCTACCTCAAGGCGTTCGTGGTCGCGCGCATCAATCATCTGCGCTGGGTCAAGGAGAAGCACCCCGACTTCGACGACACCATCGAGACGATCCTGAAAGCCGCCCGCCGCTTCAACCCCGCCAACGTGAAGGCCGACCAGGTGGCCCGGAGCGGCGGCGCCCCGTCGAGCGAAGAGTGATCCACCCCATCCCCCCATCCCCGAGGGCTTGATGCAGCTCACCACGAAGTCCCTGTTTCCGACCGTCGCCCTCCTTGCGACCCTCGGCTGCGCCCCTGCGCCCAGGACCTTCACCGACGGCGACCGCACCGCCAACCTGGCGCTCTCGCAGGCCTTCCGGGACAAGGCGATGGCCAAGGATTGGGAGGGGGTCGGCCAGCTGTATGTGGAGAACGCGCAGATGCTGCCGCCCAACTCCCCCACCCTGCGCGGGCGCGCGGCCATCCAGGGATACATGGCGGCCTTTCCTCCCATCACGGCATTCACCCTCGTCGACGACACCATCGTCGGGACCGGAGATCGTGCCTACGCCATCGGTCACTATCACCTGACCCTCGGATTGACGGGCTCGCCGGTCGACAGCGGGAAGTTCCTCGACGTCCGTGAGCGCCAGGCGGACGGATCGTGGCTCTACGTGGCGGACATGTTCAGCAGCGACATCCCGGCACCCGCCGCCCCCTGAACGCCGATGCTGGGGCTCAGGTCGTGGGGCAGGTCATCCAGCCTGGCTCGGCCGTGCGGGTGTGCGTCACGGTGGCGGAAGCGGCACGATGGCTCCGCGCCCAGCAGCGGGGGACGTAGCGCCGGGGCACCGGACTCATCACCGCCGAAGCGCCGCCGCAGCTCCCGAAGGGACCGTCTTGCTGCCCCGCTGATCGGCCCGTAGCTTATGAGATCGTTCTCCCCCCCCAATCACTCGAGGTCCTCCATGCGTGCTCCCGACGCGCCCGATCGGTCTGCCGCGGGCAGTCTGGCGTTCCTTTGTGGCGCACTGACGCTGGTCGCGCTTGCAGGATGCGCGGGCG
>JANLXK010000283.1:0-42394 GCA_031365045.1 Gemmatimonadota bacterium
TGCGACTCGGGCGGGAGATGGGGGCGGGGAGGGGGCTTGCACACGGCCATCGAGGGTGTGCAATTCCCCCTCTCCCGGGCATCCCCGGACCCCTCATTGCGGAGTTGGAGCAGGGACGTAGGATTTCTGGCTATGGTACGCGCCGGGAACACCCTCGAAATCGGATCGCTGATGCGGAAGTGGATGTGGGGCGGGGCGTTGTCCGGTTGCAGCCTGGTGGGCCTCTTCGGCTGCCACATCGATTCACGGCCTCCGACGGCCCCCGTGGCCACCGCGAGCGTCCTGGAGCCCTCGGCCGATCACCCCCTCCGCGCTGAGATCCTGCGTGGACGGGCGATCGTCGAAGCGACAGCCGAGAGCCTGCCGGGACACGTCGGCAACGCACTCCGGTGCACCTCCTGTCACCTCGACGGCGGGACGCGCGAAGTGCTGGGGTGGAAAGGGGTCTACGCCCGTTTTCCTCAGTATCGGAGCCGGAGCGCCTCGATCCAGGTGATCGAGGACCGAGTCAACGATTGTTTGGAGCGGAGCCTGGCCGGGAAGGGGCTCTCGCCGGGCAGCGCCCCGCTGAAGGCGATCGTGGCGTACCTTGCCTGGCTCTCACGCGACGTCCCGGTGAGCGGCGGGATCGCGGGCGGGAAGATCACGGCGCCCTTCGAGTCGTTGTACCCCGACACCATGCGAGGCGCAGGGCTTTTCGTCGCCAACTGCGCGCGCTGTCACGGGGTGAATGGCGAGGGAAGCGCGCTGGGGACGCCGCTCTGGGGGGATCGATCGTTCACGATCGGGGCCGGGATGGCCCGGTACCGCACGGCGGCGGCCTTTGTACATGCCAACATGCCCCGTGATATGCCGGGGACGCTCACCTGGCAGGACGCGTTGGACGTCGCGGCTTGGGTGGATAGCAGGCCGAGAGGTGATTTCGCTGGGAAAGAGAAGGACTGGCCTCGGGGAGGGGCGCCGCCCGACACCCCCTATCCGACCACTGGAACGAAGCCGGGCAGACCCTAAGGAGGACCCGATGTTCGATGAAAAACTGACCCACTCAGATCGTCGCGGTTTCTTGACCAGGACCGCGGCCGGTGCTGCGATGGCCGCACTCGCCACCCTCCCCGCCTGGGTCGAGGCGGAAGCCCCGATGCAGGCACCCGAGATCGACGCGAACAAGATGTGGCTCCGTGGTGTGGACTCGAAGTGCCGCCAATTCTTCGAGACCGCGAAGATGGACACGATGATCCCGTTCCATCACGTGGCGAACTACTTCGCCGCCTGGCGCGCCACGCCGAGGATCAAGCCCGGTGACGTGATGGCGGTCGTGGGGATCTTCGGATTCGCCGTGCCGGCGCTGTTCGGCGACGCGATGTGGGAGAAGTACTCCTTCGGCAAGGCCACGAACTTGACCGATGCCTCCACCGGCCAGCCCTACATCCGCAATCCATACCTGGCCCCGCGCAACGGGGAACTGTTCGGCAGCGACTCGGTAACGCCCGCGGCGCTCCAGGGCCTCGGCGCACGCATCATCCTCTGCAACAATGCCTTCACCCTGTTCGTGGCGATGTCCTCCGCGGCGACCAACCAGGCCCCTCCCGTCGTCCGCGCCGAGATGCTTCGGCACCTCGCCCCTGGAGTAACGCTCGTCCCGGCGATGGTGCAGGCGGTCGAGCAGGCGCAGCGGGCGGGACTCACCTATATGAAGAACTCGTGAGCGGTGAGCGGTAAGCAGTGAGCGGGGGCCCACGGTCGGGCCCCTTTCTCATACCTGCTACAGCCGCCATACTCTCTCCTGCGGCCCGCTCACCGCTCACCTTTGGGCCTTCCGTGACCGAACCCCTGGACCGGATCCGCAGCTTGGACGCCTTTCGCGGCCTCACGATCGCGGGGATGATCCTGGTCAACAACCCGGGGTCGTGGGGGGCCATCTATTCACCGCTGGAGCACGCCGCCTGGAACGGATGGACCCCCACCGACCTGATCTTCCCCTTCTTCGTCTTCATCATGGGGATCTCGGCGGCTCTGGTGATCCCGCGTCGGCTCGAAGCGGGGATGTCAAAGGGGAAGGTCGCCCGGCAGGTGGTGGTGCGGGCGACCCTCCTTTTCCTGATCGGTCTCGCGCTCAACGGCTTCCCGCACTACGACCTCGCCACCATCCGGGTGATGGGGGTCCTTCAGCGGCTGGCGCTCTGCTATCTCGCCACCGGCGTCCTCGTGACTTTCACCACGCCGAGGGCCTGGCGGCACTGGGTCGCGGCATTGCTCCTCGGGTACTGGCTGGCGCTCCTCCTCATTCCCGTGCCGGGATACGGCGCCGGCGTGCTCGCGCCCGACGGCAACCTGCCCCAGTATGTCGACGCCCTCGTCTTCGGTGCTCATCGTTGGCTGCCAGCGTGGGACCCGGAAGGGATCCTCAGTACCTTCCCCGCCGTCGCGAGCTGTCTCCTCGGCGCGCTCACCTGGCGCTGGTTGCGGGAGGAGCGGAGCGTGGCGGAGCTGGCGCTGGGATTGATGCTGGGCGGGGACGCGCTGCTGCTGCTGGGCTGGGCCTGGAGCTGGGTCTTCCCGATCAACAAGAATCTCTGGAGCAGCTCCTACGTGCTCTGGACCGCCGGGATGGCGATGCTGGTGCTGGCCGCGCTGATGTGGGCGATGGATGGACTGGGAAAGGTGCGGTGGGCGCGGCCGCTGGAGCACTATGGCACCAATGCGCTGGCGGTCTTCGTGCTGTCGGGACTCATCGGACGGCTGATCACGCTGATCAAGATCGGGGAGGGCGCGCAGGCGACCACCCTCAAGGGGTGGATCTTCAACAACTTCTTCCTGTCGTGGGCGAGCGAAGTGAACGCGTCGCTGGCCTTCGCGGTCGCGGTAGTGCTGCTCTTCTGGGGAGTGGCGTGGGGGATGTGGCGGAAGGGGTGGTTGGTACGGCTGTGAGGAGTGAGGAGTGAGGAGTAAGGAGTAAGGACTGGGAAGTGAGAGGGGGTGCAGGTATCTCCACTTCTTACTCCTCACTTCTAACTTCTCACTGTCGCCGCCGGCGGAGCTCGTCCCGCACGCGCGCCTGGATCATCTCGACCCCGATCACGTTGTGCCCCCCTTCGGGGATGATCACGTCGGCGAAGCGCTTGCTCGGCTCGACGAACTCCAGGTGCATTGGCCGGACGGTGGTGAGGTACTGGGTGATGATCGACTCGACCGAGCGCCCCCGCTCGGCGATGTCGCGTTGCATCCGGCGGATGAAGCGGACGTCGTCGGCCACGTCGACGAAGATCTTGATGTCGAAGAGGCGGCGGAGCCGCGGGTCGACGAAGAGCAGGATCCCGTCGACCAGGATCACGTCCCGCGGCTCGACCCGGACGGTCGCCTCGGCGCGGGTATGGCGGGCGAAATCGTAGGTCGGCTTGTCGATCGCGACCCCGCTCGCCAGCGACTGCAGATGGGCGATGAGCAGGTCGTTGTCGAGGGCATTGGGGTGGTCGAAGTTGACCTTGGCCCGGTCCTCGAGCGGCAGGGCGTGGAGATCCTTGTAGTAGGCGTCCTGATCCATGAAAGCAGCGTCGACGCCGCCGAGGGCGCCGAGGATGGCGCGGGCAACGGTGGTCTTGCCCGAGCCGGAACCGCCGACCAGTCCGATGATCAATGGTTTCGATACCATGACGACAATCTAGAGGGGTAGGAAGGTAGGAAGGTAGGAAGGTAGGAAGGTAGGAAGGTAGGAAGGTAGGAGGGTAGGAGGGTAGGATGGTATGAGGGCACGCTCTCGGGCCGGGGGCACCCCTCCTACCTTCTTACCCTCCTACCATCCTACCTTTAGTCGATGCAGCGCCCCGCCACTCTCCCCGCGTTCAGCCCCGCCGACCTTGAGGTCGTCCCGGTCACCCGATCGGACACGATCCCGTCGAGCTGGTATACCGACCCCGCCTTCCATCAGGTGGATCGGGATGCGGTCTTCGCCCAGAGCTGGCAGAACGTCGGCGCCGCCGACCAGGTGCGAGAGCCGGGCCAGTTCATTGTAGGCACCGTGGCCGACAACCCGGTGATCGTGGTGCGCGGGCAGGGGGGGGAGCTCCGCGCCTTCTATAACGTGTGCAAGCACCGGGGCGGCCCCCTGGCGCTCTGCGACGGCCAGGCCAAGTCGCTCCGCTGTCAGTATCACGGGTGGACCTATCTTCTCGACGGTTCCCTCCGTGGCGTCCCCAAGATGGACCGGAGCGAGCTTTTCGATACGAAGGACTTCGGCCTCGTCCCGATCAAGGTCGACCTCTGGGAGGGCCAGGTCTTCGTGCACCTCGGCGCCGACCCGCGGCCGGTGGCGGAGACCTTCCAGGGGATCGTCGAGCGGATCGCGCCGACCAAGGTGGGTGGGCTCACGTTCGCCCGGCGGGTGGACTACGAGGTCGGGTGCAACTGGAAGGTGTACGTCGACAATTTCCTCGAAGGGTATCACGTCCCCTTCGTGCACCCGGAGCTCGTGTCGCTCTTCGAGTATTCGCAGTACCGGACCGAGGTCTTCGACCGGTACAACCTGCAGTGGACCCCGCTCGACGCGAGCACGCCGTCACCGTACAGCGGGAACGGGGCCGAGGATGGGGGTGGCCAGGCCTTCTATTACTGGGTGTGGCCCAACTTCATGCTCAACATCCTTCCGGGTCGGCTCCAGACCAATGTCGTCGAGCCGCTCGGGCCGGACCGGTGCCGCATCGTGTTCCGGTACTTCTACAAGGACATCGAGAGCGCCGAAGGGAAGGCGCGGCTCGAGGCCGATCACGCGTACAGTGAGAAGGTGCAGGTCGAGGACCGGGAGATCTGCGAACGGGTGCAGGCGGGGCTGGGGAGCAGGGCGTACGACAAGGGGAGGTTCAGCCCGGAGATGGAAGCGGGCGTCTGGCATTTCCAGTCGCTGCTCAAGGGGGCTTATGCCGAATTAGTCGGTGGTCGGTAGTCGATCGCTAATGTTGGGTAAGTTGGAGTGCGTCTCTCGTCTCTCGTCTCTCGTCTCTCGTGCTCTCGTGCTCTCAATGAATCGCAGCCGTGTCCTCGTCTCACTCGTCTTTCTCGCCGCCTGTGGTCATTCGCTCTGGCCGTCGACCACCGTGGTGACCCCGGTGGCGGTGTCGGAGACCTACCGCTGCGTCGACTCGATCTCCGGCACGCTCGGGTACAAGCCGTTCCAGGCGAAGCCGGCCGAGGGGTTCCTGCGGACCCGGAAGGCGGTGGTCGAGAGTTCGCCCGACGTCTTCGACCAGCAGCCGTATGACCAGCTGCGGGCGGAGATCGTCTCCGGTACCGCAGGGACCAGCCTGACCATCACCGCTGAGTCCTATACCGAGCAGGTGTCGCGGCGGGGACGGGAAGAGGTGGAGAAGGAGGCACGCGCCGGTGTGATCGCCGATGCGAAAGTGGTGCTCGATGCCTGTGGGACCTCGACGCAGGTGCGCCCGGACCGGGTGCCGAACGTCAACTAGCCGGCGCGCCTGCGAGGGATAGATTCTCCGGACACCCCATCCCGAGGTCTTCCGATGATGGTCTCCCTCGCCCAGCTCTGGCTCCCGGTCCTCGTGGCCGCCGTCGTGTGCCATCTGGTCGGTTTCCTGGTCTGGGTCGTATTGCCGCACCACCGTTCCGATTACTCTCCCCTCCCCGATGAGGCCGCCGCGCGGAACCTCTTCAAGGGAAAGCTCTCACCGGGGCAGTACCTGATGCCCTGGTCCACCCACAAGGAGTGGGGCTCGCCGGAGCTGATCGCCAAGCGGAACGAAGGACCCAACGCCTTTCTGGTGGTCCTCCCCAACGGGATGGGGAGCATGGCCCAGCAGCAGGTCAAGAACGTCCTTTTCCACGCCCTCGTCTCCACCTTCATCGCCTACCTCGGCAGCGTGACCCTCCGCTCCGGCGAGGAATACCTCAAGGTGTTCCAGGTCTGCGGCACCGCGGCCATCCTCGCGTACGGCTTCACCTGGGGCCATCAGGCGATCTGGTTCGGCCGCCCCTGGAAGGTGGCGATGAAGGACATGGCCGATGGTGTCGTGATGGGGCTCATCACCGCCGGGATCTTCGGCTGGCTCTGGCCCCGGTGACCGGACCAGGCCCTCTACCGCAGAGGGAGTAGTCCGCAGGGTGGATTGTCAAAGGCCCGGATCCTTGAGACACTTGGGGTTCGGGCTTTCCATCTCTGGTCGCTTTCCGGTCGAGGTCGTCGTGCATCGCAAGTACCTTCTCGCGCTCTCCCTGGCCGGGCTCGCCGCCTGCGCCGTCAATCCCGTCACCGGCAGGAACGAACTGTCCCTGGTCTCCGAGTCCCAGGAGATCCAGATGGGACAGGACGGGAAGGCCCAAGTCCAGCGCTCTATCGGCATCTATGCCGATCCGACGCTGAACGCGTATCTCGCGAGCCTCGGGACCCGCATCGCCGCCACTACGGAGCGTCCCAATCTCCCGTGGAGCTTCCAGATCGCCGACCAGCCGGTGGTCAACGCCTTCGCCTTGCCGGGAGGCCCGGTCTTCCTCGCTCGCGGGATCCTGGGCTACTTCAACAGCGAGGCGGAGCTGATCTCGGTGCTCGGCCACGAGATGGGACACATCACTGCCCGTCACTCGGCCCAGCAGATGACCCGCTCCCAGCTCGCCGGCCTCGGGCTCGGCATCGCCTCGGCGGTCAACTCCCGCGTGGCGAGTCTCGCCGGGGTCGCGGAGCAGGGGCTGGGGCTCCTCTTCCTCAAGTACAGTCGCACCGACGAGTCGCAGGCCGACGCCCTCGGTTTCCGGTACGGACTCAAGAATGGGTGGGACATGCGCGAAGGGACCAAGATGTTCAACACCCTCTCGCGCGTGAGCGGCGACCCGAGCTCGCGCCTGCCGGAGTGGCAGTCGAGCCACCCGGAGCCGGAAGGACGGGCGGCGCACAATGACGAACGGGTGCTCGCCGCCGAAGCGACCGGGGTGAACTTCGACGCACTGACGGTGGATCGTAATGGTTACCTCCGCCGGATCGACGGGCTCGTCTTCGGAGCGGATCCGCGCGAAGGGTACTTCGAGGGCACGGTGTTCTATCATCCGGTCCTTCGCCTCAAGTTCGCCTTCCCCGCCGGATGGAAGACCCAGAACAGCGCCGAATCGGTGGCCGGGATGAGCTCCGCGAAGGACGTGATCGTGGTCTTCTCGGGCGCGGGACAGGAGTCTCCCCAGGCGACCGGACAGAAGTTCGCCGCGCAGACCGGGCTCACCCCGGGACAGGGACAGGGGCTCACCATCAATGGCCTGACCGCCTACACCCTCCCGTTCCAGGCGCAGACCGATCAGGGAACGGTCGCGGGGCGGGCCACTTGGATCTCGCTCGATGGGACGAGCTATCAGGTGCTCGGCTACGGCGCCGTGGCGAACGCGAGCGCCAATGACCAGATCATCCTCGGCGTGGCACGGACATTCACGCGGCTCACCGATCAGTCCAAGATCGATGTGCTGCCAAAGCGGGTGCACATCATCACGCTCCGCACCGCACAGACCATCGTCGAAGTGGGGCGCGCCAACGGCAATACACTGCCCGAGGCAGAACTTGCGAACGTGAACGGGGTGCGCCGCGACCAGGTACTGCCGGCCGGGACGCTGGTGAAGATCGTGAAGTAACCCCTTACCTTGGGGACATGGCCCTCGGCGCACTCCGGCACCGCAACTTCCAGCTCTTCGTCGGCGGGCAGTTCGTTTCGCTGGTGGGCACCTGGATGCAGACGGTGGCGCTCGGGTGGGTGGTGCTGGAGCTCACCAACTCGCCGTTCCAGGTCGGCCTGGTCAGCACGCTCGGCGCCCTCCCGGTGCTGCTGTTCACGCTGTGGGGCGGTGTCGTGGCCGACCGGCGGAACAAGCACCGGATGGTGCTCTTCCTCCAGACCGGGATGCTGGTCGAGGCGCTGGTCCTGGCCATCCTGACCAGCACCGGTCACATCACCGTGCACTGGATCCAGGTCCTGGCGCTCATCGCCGGGACTTTCGCCGCGTTCGAGATCCCCGCGCGCCAGGCCTTCGTAGTGGAGATGGTGGGGAAGGAGGACCTCTTCACCGCCGTCGCCATCAACTCGACGGTATTCAACGGCACCCGCGTGATCGGGCCGGCGCTGGCAGGACTTCTCCTCGCCGCGGCGGGGGCGGCGGCCTGTTTCTACGTGAATGCGGCGAGCTACCTGGCGGTGATCGTGGGACTCCTGTTGATGCGGATGCCCGGCGGTCAGCCGATCGCCCGTGCCAGTGGTCAGGGTGACCTGAGCGCCCTCTGGGAAGGGGTGCGTTACCTCTTCTCGCGACCGCTCCAGCGCACGCTGGTCCTGGTGACGACCTCGTTCAGCATCTTCGGCTTCGCCTTCATCCCGATGCTCCCGGTCTTCGCCCGCGACGTGCTGCACACCGGATCGGCGGGGTATGGCGCATTGATGTCGGCGGTGGGGATCGGCGCCGCGTCCGGCGCCATCGGTGCGGCCTTCTGGGGGCACCGCGTCGAACGGGAGCGCCTGGTGCTTCCCTGCGCCGTCGCGTTCGCGGTGATGCTGGTCGCGGCCGGGCTGGCACCGAACCTCGCCGTGGCCTTCGTCCTGATGGCCGTGGTGGGATTCGCCTGGGTGCTGATGGCGGTCTTCACGAACACGAGCCTGCAGATGTCCAGCCCCGACGCACTCCGCGGACGGGTGATGGGATTCTATTCCTTCATGGTCGTCGGCCTCGCCCCCTTCGGTTCGTTCCAGATGGGATGGGTGGCCGAACACTATGGTGTCCGCGCGGCCTATGTGGCCGGCGGTACCGCCTGCGGACTGGTGGCGTTGTTCGCCCTGGCGCGTGCACCCCGGATGGAGAGGTAACGATGCTCATCACCATCAGCCGGCAGTTCGGCGCCGGCGGGAGTTCCGTGGCCCAGCTCGTGGCCCAGCGCCTCGGATGGACCCTGGTCGACAATGACCTCATCGACCGGGTGGCCGCGCGCGCGGGCCTGACCCCCAAGGAGGTCGCGGCCCAGGAAGAATCGATCCCGGGCCTGTTCGAACGGATCGTCCGCGTGCTCGCCGCCTCCAGTGGGGAGATCCTCACCCCCGCTTCGGCGGACTCGCTCAAGTCGCTGGAGGAGCCGCGCCTCGTGCAGATCACCGAGAAAGTGGTCGAAGAGGTGGCGGCCGAAGGTCGGGTCGTGCTGGTGGGACGCGCTGCCACCGCGGTCCTGGCGGGTACGCATGAGGCCATCCACGTCCGCCTCGTGGCCCCGAAGGCCCATCGGATCGGCGTCGTCGCCGCGCGGGAAGGGATCGCCGCCGCGGCGGCCGAGTCGGCCATCGACAAGACCGATGCGAACCGGGCCCGCTATCACCGGGAGTATTACAAGCGGGAGTGGTCAGACCCGGCCCATTATCACATGACCCTGAACACGGGCGCGCTCTGCTATGAGGGAGCGGCCGACCTTATCGTGGCGCGTGCTCGGCGCCTGGGTTGGGTCGCCTGATGGAGGCCTGAGGTCCGGAAATGAACCATAAAGGGCAATTAATGTGGGCTGGAGTGCGCTAATCCCTTGACCTGTAAGGTTATTCCCTTATCTTGCGGCCTCGTTGCGTCTGGCGACAGTGACTGCGCAATCGATCTCGACCCACTGGGCCCCATTTCCATTTAGAGGTATCACCATGAAGAAGGTCTTCGCACTCGCTATCGTGCTCGGGCTCGCCGCCTGCGCCCCGAAGG
The DNA here is from genome assembly GCA_031365045.1 of Gemmatimonadota bacterium. GTDB lineage: Bacteria > Gemmatimonadota > Gemmatimonadetes > Gemmatimonadales > GWC2-71-9 > CAMLHU01. Next base: position 9,703 of record JANLXK010000283.1, read on the forward strand.
AAAAGCCGGTCGTCGCGGACAGCACCGCTGCCACCATGGCCGACACCACCAAGGTGGACAGCACCACCACCACCACGACCATCACGACCACGACCACGGCGCCGACCAAGCCGTAAGCAGGCCCAGGGACTGTCGCCCGACGGGCCCCTCGCGAAAGCGAGGGGCCCGTTCGACATCCTACCTCACCCCTCGACCGCCCCTCCCCCGACCCCTCCCCCTGTCGGGGGAGGGGAGCTTTAGGTCGAGAGTCGCGCGAGTCGCACTATCTCGGCCGCATGATCGATCCGCGGTGCCCACTTCAATACGCTCCGCGCCGCCTCCGCGCGATACGGATCGCCGCCGCGCCAATATCCGACCGCGGTCCGGAGCGTCCCCGGGAAGAGGCCATCGGGAAGCAGGAGCCGCGCCACACCGTCCAGCAGGTCGGCCGCGCCGAGCACCAAGCGCTCGGGGATCTCGGGAGTGCGGATCCTCCGGCCGAGCCCGCGTCCAAGCGCCGCGACCAGATCGCGCGGGGCGATCGGCGCGTCGCCGGTGATGTTGTACGGGCGTCCCCATCCGTCATTCGAGTCGAGCGCGGCCAGCACGCCCTCCGCCACGCTCCGCGCATGCACCAGTGCCATCGGCCGGTCGCCCCGACCGAAGAGGGGGATCACGCCGCGCCGCGCCGCGGCGACCAGCTTCGGGAAGACCAGCCGGTCGTGCGGTCCGTAGATGACACAGGGCCGGAGAGCGATCGTCTTCAGCCCCTTCTCCGCCTCCCGCCAGACCGCCTGTTCCGACTCACGCTTCGATCTGCCGTACCACGCCCCGTCACGGATCGGCGTGAAAGGGAAATCCTCTCCGACCGTCCCCGGCGGCTCAGTGGTCGACCCCCCGTACACCGCGACCGAGGAGAGGTGGACGAGCGGCACCCCCAGCGCTCGTGCGCGCGCCGCTGCGAGCTCGCTCGAACGGATGTTCGCCCCGGCGTACGCTTCCCAGCTCCCGCCCCCGGAAATGACCGCGGCACAGTGCACGATCGCGCTGACGTCGCGGACCTCTGCCCAGGTTTCCGGCGCGGTGATGGGTCCGGACACCGATCGCGCGCCCAGACTCGAGAGCCAGGGCGCGCGGGCGGGATCACGGACGAGGGCGAGGATCGGTGTCCCTCGCGCGGCGAGCAGTTCGGCGACCTGTCGCCCCACCAGCCCGGTGGCGCCGGTCAGGAAGATCACGCGACCCTGGGCTCTCCGAACGGGAGCGCGACGACACGGGCCGGACGCCCCCCGGCGACCACGAGATCTCCGGTGGCCACCTCCCGGCGGATCGGGGCGAGGCCGAGTCGACGGCCACCGACGATCAGGGTGGAGCGCACCGTCCCTGCTTCGCGCCCCATCCCTTCGATGACCCGCCCGTTGAGGGGGAGGGCGTCCTCCCACTCCAGCCCGCGGAGCTCCCGATTCGGATGCCCGCGGAAATGGATCCGCGCGACGGTCTCCTGGCCGAGGTAGCACCCTTTGGTGTAGCTCACGCCGCTGAGTTCGTCGAACCGGACCTCCTGCGGAAGGGTCTTGTCGTCGATCTCGGCGCCCAATGCCGGCCACCCCGCCAGGATGCGCGCGGCCTCCGCGTCCTCGATCCCTCCCATCGCGCCGCCGACCTTGCTGAGCCGCTCGTCGAGCGCGGCGATCACCGCATCGGGGCCGACGACCAGGAAGTCGAATGGTGCACCGGCCGGGGCGTGGGCGACGAGCGCGCCGTTCTCGCCGACGACCAGGTGCCCCGCGGGCGGCAGCGTGCCGAGCACGCTGGTCTCGCGGAGCGAGGACTCGGCCGTGGCCCCGATCACGAGGAGCGAGCTCCACGACTCGGTGAGTTCCTCGGTGCGCGCGAGGCGCGGGGGGAGAGAGCGCTTGAAAGTCGCGAGCGTGCGCGCCATCCCGGCGAGAGGCAGGACCAGGGTAAGATCATCGCCGTGGCGAAGGCACCAGAGGTCGGACTCGATCATCCCCTTGGGGGTGAGGAGTGCACCCCAGGTGATGGTGTTCGGGCCCGGCTTGACGAGGTCATTTGTCAGGAGCCCTTGCAGGCACTGTAAGGCACCGGGGCCGGTCACGCGGAGCAGCGCGTGCTCGACGCTCACCACCACCGCGCCCGACGTGAGCCGCGCGAGCCGCACCGGATCGAGGGCGAGATCGGGGAGGGTCAGTTCCACGGGAGCTCCGCGGGGCGGCGTCCGGTAAAGTCGTCCCAGACGAGGTCGGCGTCGGCGAGGAGGGCGGAGACGTGCGTGGTCGTGAGCATCGCGCAGCGGAGCCCCGCCGCGCGTGCGGCGGCGAGTCCCGGAAGACTGTCTTCGACCACCACGACGTCGACCGGCCGGAGGCCGAGCGATCGCACTCCCTTGCGATACCCTTCCGGGTCGGGTTTGCAGGTGGCCACGTCCTCGGCCGCGATGATCGGCCCGACGTGGCGCCGCAGGTCGGCCACTTCGAGCACGAGCTCGATCTCGCGCCGGAGCGCACCGCTCACGATGCCGACGGCGAACCCGTCGGCGGCGGCGGCGCGGACGAAGTCCGAGGCGCCGGGAACGAGGGTGAGGGATGCCCGGATGGCCTGTTCATACCGCTCCGACTTCTGCTTCACGAGGAGCTTGAGCAGCGTGTCGGTAAGGGTCCGACCGGCGTGACGCCAGGCGTGTACGAAGCACCCCCGGTCGTCGTAGCCGTGGTAGTCGCGGTAGTAGGTGACTTCGTCGAGGAGCAGGCCGTGGTCGGCCAGGGTCGCGATGAAGGCGGCGCAGTGCTGGGGTTCGTCGTCAACGAGGACGCCGTTGAAATCGAAGAGGATGCCGCGGGGACCGGTCATGCCGAAATGTAGTCAGCCCTCCCCGCGTGGGGCGTCGTCGAGGGTCAGCACGATCCGGCACCCCGGATCGAATTGGCGCTGCCAGCCGGGTGCCGGGGCGCCACTCTCGCGGTACGCGCCATAGTGCCCGACCTGATCGCGCAGCGGCCAGGGAGCGCGCTCGAGCGTCATCGGGATCTCGCGCGCCGCCGCGGCCCGGCGGAGCCCCCGGAGCCGCTTCACCTCGGCGCGGCCGCTCCAGCGCACCAGCCCGTCAGCGAGGCCCACCGACAGGAGCCCCACGTCGAGATGGTCGCCGACGAGGTCGATCGACTCGTCGATCCCGTCGGGCACCGCGCCGAGCCGGACGGTGACGGCGCCGCCGAGGGGGGCCCGCGCGGCCATCGTCCAGAAGGAGGGGGCGCCAGCGGCGGGGAGCTCGGTCCAAGCCAGTGCCGCCGACTGCACCAGGTGCGAGCGCTCGGCGTTGAGGAGTGGGGCCGGGCCGAGGAACCGGGCCGCGAGCACCCAGTCGGGGGCGGTGGCGACGGCGGGGGCGAAGAGCTCGAGCGCCGCGGGACGGGCGCCTGCGGTGAGGGCGTCGCGCGCGGCCTTGGTGAGGTCGTCGCGCGGACCGCTGGCGGTAAGGGTGATGTCTCCCTCGGGAAGCGCGCGGATCCGCAGGGTCACCTCGGCGAAGGGGCCGGAGGCTCCGAAGGCGGTGGCGTGGGCGCGGGCGGCGTCGCCGAAGAGTTCGAGGAGGCGTCCGTCGCCGGTGGCGAGGACGCACCGGTCGAGCGCGGTGGCGGGGACCCCGAAGGCGGCGCGGAGCGGCCCGCTCGTCCCGGTGGCGAGCACAGAGCCGACCGAGCGGTCAGTGCGACCGGGAGGATCCCACGGGAGCCAGAACCCCCGCGCGGCGAGGCGCCGAGCGAGGGTCTCGAGGGAGATGCCGGCCGCGACGGTGACCGTCGGGGCCGCGACGTCGATGCCGAGGAGCTCGTCCAGCGCCCTGGTCGAGATCGCCAGGTCGGCGGGTGCGTCGGCGGCGAGCCAGGAGCCGCGCCCCTCGAGCCGCGCCCGCCACCCCTCACGCTCCACCAGCGTCAATACCTCGGCCAGCGCCTCCGCCGTATCGGGGAAGGCGCGCGGCGTCCCGCCGGGGTCGCGGCCGACCCCCTCGGGACCGAGGAGACGTTCGAGGTGGGAGCGGGGATCGCCCATGGCCATGATGAATCTTGAACGGAAGAGCCCTCCGGCGGGAGGGCTCTGGTCAGGATGAGGGAGCGTTCAGGCCGCGACGATCTTCTCGCGGTCCTTGAGACCCAGGACATCGGGGGACTGCCGGAGCTTCTCGAAGGCGCGCTCCCGGATCTGCCGGATCCGTTCGCGGGTGACGCCGAGGAGGGCGCCGATCTTCTCGAGGGTCAGCGCCTCGGCGCCTTCTTCCAGGCCGTAGTAGAGGGCCAGGATCTTCCGTTCGCGCGGGGTGAGGTAGCGCTCGAAGAGCTTGTCGATGAACTCGCGCCGGAGCACCGCGTCGGTGCGGTCCTCGATCTCGTTCCCCTCGGTCCCGGCGAAGCGCTCACCCAGGGTCGAGGCTCCCTTGTCGCTCCGGTCCACCGGCATGTCGAGCGAGAGCTCGGCGGCGGTCATCCGGCGGGAGGCGCGGATGTTCTCGATGCTGTCGCCCAGGGCCGTTGCGATCTCGCCGTCGGTGGGCTCGCGGCCGAGCTCCTGGGTCAGGAACCCTTCGGCCTTGGACATCTTGATGAGATGGGAGTTCTGGTTGAGCGGGATCCGCACCGAGCGGGTCTGTTCGGCCAGGGCCTTGAGGACCGCTTGGCGGACCCACCACACCGCGTAGGAGATGAACTTCACGCCGTGATCGGGGTCGAACTTCCTGACCGCCTTCAGCAGTCCTTCGTTGCCGATGGCCACCAGCTCCGAGAGGTCGAGTCCGTGCCCCTGGTACTTCTTCACGTAGCTGATGACGAACCGGAGATTGGCCGTGACGAGCCGTTCCGCCGCTTTCTCGTCCCCCTTCAGCGCCAGCCGCGCCAGACGACGCTCTTCTTGAACGTCGGTGATCATCGGGAGCTTCTGGATGTCGAGGAGATACTGGTCGAAGGCACCACTCGCAGCGGGACGGGCGAGGGGACGGGGCTTGATGACGCGGACTCGGGCCATGACGGCAACCCCCACGGCGGTGAGTTAGTGCGTGCTGTCGCTTGGAGCGTGACGGCTGGGACCGCAAGGTCCCGTGTTCAAGGGAGGATGGCCAAGATTGGAAATACCGAGGGTGCTGTCAAGCGCGAGAAATAATCCACATCACAAAGCGTGTAGTGGGAATGAGTTGTGGGGTTTGTCCACGGTCGGGCGGTCGGGCGGCCGGGCGGTCGGCCAATGCCCATATTGTAAGTTGTTCATTCACAATAACTTACATCTGTGGTGGAGATGTGGGGTCGGCGGCAGGATGTGGAGGGAAATGTGGAAGCTCTAGAACGCGTACCCGATGTTCACCAGGCGCACGGTCGGGATGATCCGCAGCCCGTCGCCGTCTCCCAACAGGCGCTTCAGCCCGAAGCCGAGGCCGACGTAGAAGTTCTCGTTCTTGCCCAGGAGCCAACTGTGGTCGACGTCGAATCCGGCCCCGATGTAGGTCTTGGCATTCAGGTTGGTCACACCGGCCTTGAGTCCGAAGGACCATCCCCGGAACGGGCCGCCCGTTTCCTCCGGATAGAATCGCCAGAAGGCATCCAGATTGCGATAGGTGTCGTTGTCCGACGTGAAGATCGATCCACCCACGCCGACGGTGAACGATTCTCCCGCCGTGTGCTCGTATTCGGCATTGAAGAACTCCAGCATGATGCCGAATGGATTGGCGGAGACCACCTGGGTCGGCAAGCTGTTGAAGTTCTGGGCCGCGACACCCGAGGCGGCACCGGCCGAGAGTGCTGCCGCGAGCGCCCAGGCGGTAGAACAGCGAACGAATAGCTTCATCGTCGGGAGTCTCGGGAATGGGGTGGGGTCCTGCCGAGGCGACTGATCCACCAAGGTACCCTCACTTCGATCAACCAGGAATGTGGTCGATGTCGATCTCGATCGTCCAGGCATGCCCGTCCCGTGCCATCCGGCCGATGGCGGCGGGGAGCGCCATCCGGACCTTGCCGCCGCGGTTCTTCTTGTCGGGTCGCATCGCGTCCAACAGCTCGTGCGTCGTGCGTCGCGCGTCGAGCGTCGTCGGAAGCCCAAGCTCAGTGAGGGCCAGCGCCACGCGATCGGCCAGGCCGGCATCCGCGAGGCCGAGGCGCTCGGCGATCCGGCACTCGGCGACCAGTCCGATGGCCACCCCCTCGCCGTGGGGGAGCGTGTAGCCGCTCAGCCGTTCCAGCGCGTGTCCGACGGTGTGGCCGGCGTTGAGGATCGCGCGCTCACCCTGCTCATGTTCATCGCGCGAGACCACCCCCGCCTTGATCTCGACCGAGCGCCGCACCAACTCGGCCACGGCCACCGCGTCACGCGTGCGGAGTGCGCCGGCCTGGGCGACGATCCGTTCAAAATACGCGGCGTCGGCCACGAGCCCGTGCTTCAGCGCCTCGGCGAACCCTTCGCGGTAGACCGGATCCGGAAGGGTCGCCAGGAGCCCGGGGTCGCAGAGGACCAGGGCCGGCGGGTGGAACGCGCCCACGAGATTCTTTCCGAGATCGGTGTCGATCCCGACCTTGCCCCCTACCGAGGCATCGACCATCGCCAACAACGTTGTCGGCACCTGGACGAACGGGATCCCGCGGAGGTAGGTGGCAGCGACAAATCCGGCGAGATCGCCGACCGAGCCCCCTCCGATGGCAACGACCGCTGAGTCGCGCCCAACGCCGAGCGCAAGGAGCCGGTCCGTGACACGCGCCCACTCCTCCCGGTTCTTGGCGGCCTCCCCGACAGGCACCTCGATCACCGTCGCGTCGAGTGCCGGCCAGAGTCCAGCCTCAGTGAGCCGCGCGCGGATGGTCGCGTCGGTGATGACCACGAGCCGCCGCCCCGGCAGCAACGACGTGATCCGCGCTGCGGCCTCGGCGGCGATGCCGGGGGCGACGTGGACGCTGTAACTGCCGGTGGCGTGGGTGACGTGGATGGGAGGCACGACGGAAAGGTAAGGGGGGATGTGCCGAGGGGCGCGCGCCCTCGCGCGCCCTTGGGCCGAACGCTTCTACCGCATTACGGGCGGCCGGGGCGGCCGCCCCTCGGCATCACCACGTCACATCGCCGGCCCCATCCCGATGATTGGCCTGCCGCGCGAGCGTGAAGAGCAGATCGGAGAGCCGGTTGAGATAGACCAGGAAGAGCTCGGGCACCTCATGCTTGTGCGACAGCGCGATGACGCTCCGTTCGGCGCGGCGGCACACGGTGCGGGCGAGGTGGAGCGCGGCCGCCTTGGGGGTGCCGGCGGGGAGGACGAAGGCCTTGAGGGGAGGGAGCTCCTCGTCGGCCGCGTCCATCAACTTCTCGAACAGGGTGACGCGCTTCCTGGACAGGTCGGCCTTCTCCAGCGCCTTCTTCACCTTCTCCGGATGCGGGGTGGCGAGGTGGCCACCGAGGGAGAAGAGGTCGCGCTGGATCGACTCGAGGAGGTCGTCAGAGAAGTGCACCGGCTGGGTGGCGCGCGCGACGCCGATGGCGCTGTTCAGCTCATCGATGTCGCCGTACGCCTGCACGCGCACGTGGTCCTTGGGGACCCGTCCGCCGCCGAAGAGGCCGGTCTCGCCGGCGTCGCCGGTCTTGGTGTAGATCTTCATGGTGGAAATGTAAGGAGTAAGGAGTGAGGTGTGAGGAGGTTGCCAGTCGGGACGAGTCCGTTCCTGACTCCTCACTCCTCACTCCTCACTTCTCACGCTCGCAGGTGATCCGCCCGCCACTGGGTGACCAGGTGCTTGATCGCCTTCTTGCTGGTGATCCCTTCGTTGAGCACGCGGGCCGCGAGCGCCGGGAGTTCCTCATCCGAGGCGAAGCGGAGCCCCACGAGCTGCTGGCGGGTGAACTCGCCGAGCCGGGGACGCAGATCGGGCGGGAGGAGGCGGCCGAGTCGCATCCGCTCTTCGAGGCGGATGACGCGGTCCTGCACCGCCAGCGGAAAGATGCGGAGATACCAGGCCATCATTACGAAGGCGACCGCCATCACGATGCCCCAGAGATTCACGAGCGTCGGCGTGCGGATGGCCCAGACGACCCGGAGGATGAAGTTCACCAGCAGGGCCCCCGCGAGGAAATAGTGATAGCCGGGGATGATCCGCGTGTGGTGGTCTGCGCTCTGTGGTTCGGTCATCGCTGCTCCTTGGGGTCGGTCGTGAGGGCCGTCAACGCCATGCCGTGAGGATCGCGCCCATCGCCATCAGGTACACCAGCTGGTAGCCGGCATCGATGACGAAGGTCATGAGTTTCTTCTCGGAGAACATGTTCGCCGTGAGCCCGATGGTCGCCGCGAAGCCGAGCCAAATCAGGGCGCCAAGCTTGAGGCCTCCCTGCCAGCGGATGATCCCCGTGAGATGGATCAAGATAGACAGGACGGCGGCGATCACGAGATAGGCCACGAAGGAGACGCCGTAGGCGCGTCCCATCGACGTCTTCATCTTGTCGATATCTGCCGGTTGGTATCCGTGCGCCTGCACCCAGAGCTTTCCGAAGAGGATCGGGTTGTACCAGAGGGCGCCGATCGCGAAGGTCGCGAGGGCCGAGACGAGGATCGCGAGGTAGTTGAACTCCACACCGTACATGAGACCTCCGAGGGTGGTCGTTACCGGTCGCGCGCGCGCCCGCGGCCGCGATCGTCCAGGTCATCGCTGCACGCACCGCCCACCTCCGCCGCCGCGACCACGTCGTTGGTCCGGCCCTCGATCGCGCCCCAGTAGATGCTCCCCTGGTCCACGTCCACCTGCTCCAGGAAGAGATAGTCGCGGTCGAGCCCGAATCCACCCACCGCGTCAAGGTGCTGCCAGTAAAGGGGAAGCATGTTCGCGGCGTTGAAGGGACGGAGCCCGCCCCGCCCGAACGCCACGACCGTGGGGGCCAGCACGCTCTGGCGCCAGGCGCCGGCCGAATCCCACATCATCACGGTGCTGGCGAGGAGATCGTCCCCGTGCGGGGTCGAGCGGGTCGCGCGGACGGCCACAGCATAGCGCAGCCTGCCGTTGCCGGCCCAAAGGGTCACGACCTCCGCCGCGTCGACCTCCTCCAGCGGATCGATCACCAGGTGCTGGCGCGCCGGTCGGGCGAGCGGGGTCATTCCGCGCGGAAGCCGAAGGGCCAGCAGCGAGTCCATGTCCCGCTCGGTCCGCGCGATAAGCTCCGCATTGAGGGCCGGCGAAGGGCGGGGAGGTTCGTCGCGCCAGGCCCGCGCGTCGTTCGACACACCGGGGCGGAACGAGCCCACCACCGGCCCACGGAGTGACGGCGCCCGCGAGCCCCGCACCGGTCCCGACACCACGATCTCGGCCCGGGCCCCGCGCCACCCGCAAGAGCTCCCGCGAAGCCGGACCGACTCGAGCGCCACGAAGCTGTTCCCGTACGGCGACGCGACCCTCGCGTCCCCCACTTCGGCCGTGTGTCCGTAGCCGCGGACCCGTTCGATCGGGATGTTCACCGCCCCCATCCGGGCGAGCCCGCTCCAGAGATCCCGGCCGTCACGACCAAGGTCGGGCCGGTATTCCCGGGCCAGCTGGGCGATGAAGCCGGTATCACTGCTGAGGAGCATCACCCGCTCGTCGGTGCCGGTCCCCGCGAAGGTGCCGACCAGCACGCCGCTGGTGTCGATCCGCGCGTCGCTGGTCAAATCGATCGACCGGAGGGGATAGGGCGGGCGCTCGGTGGTGAGGTAGTCCCACGCCGAGCCGATGGCGGCGCACCCGCCGATGAGGGCGAGGGCGGCGAAGGGGAGGAGCAGAGGGGCGGATCGGCGGGCTGGGAGGGGACGGAGCATGCCGAGAATGTGTGGCCACACCGGCGAAGCGGCTAGAGGGCGCCTATATTCCGAGCCGAGATATGACCAACACCACCACTGATATCACTGTGATCGGCGGAGGGCCTACCGGGCTCTTCGCCGCCTTCTACGCCGGGATGCGCGGCGCCTCCTGCCGCATCATCGATGCCCTCCCGACCCTCGGGGGGCAGCTGATGGCACTCTACCCCGAGAAGTACATCTACGACGTCGCCGGCTTCCCCCGGGTCCTCGCCAAGGACCTCGTGGACGGGCTGAACCAGCAGGCGCTGCAGTTCGGCGCCGAAGTGCGGCTGGGCGAGACCGTCACCGGGCTCAAGCGGGAGACCGTCGACGGCGCCGAGGTCTTTCTCCTCGAGACCGACGGGGGGATCTACCCGACCCGCACGATCGTCATCGCGGCCGGGATCGGCGCCTTCGAGCCGCGGAGGCTCCCGCTCGAGGAAGCCGTGGCGTGGGAGGGAAAGGGGGTCCACTACAACGTGGTCGACCCCAAGCTCTTCGCAGGCAAGCGGGTGCTTCTCGTCGGCGGCGGCGACTCGGCGTTCGACTGGGCGCTGGGACTCCAGGGCGTGGCGACCCACGTGACCCTGATCCATCGGCGCGACGGGTTCCGCGCCCACCAGGCGACGATCGACCAGGTGATGCGGCTGCAGGAGCAGGGGAAGTGCACCGTGCGGACCTTTGCCGAGGTGAAGGGGATCGCGGGGGAGGGGCGGGTCGAGCGCGCCCTGTTGGAGGACACCAAGACGAAGGAGCAGTGGACCGTCGAGATCGACGCGATCATCCCGCTCCTCGGCTTCGTCTCCGACCTCGGCGCGATCAACGCCTGGGGGCTGGCGCAGGAGAAGGAGGACATCGTGGTGGACCGGGTGATGGAGACCAACGTCCCCGGCATCTATGCGGCGGGGGACGTCTGCACCTACGCCGGCAAGCTCAAGCTCATCGCGACCGGGGTGGGAGAGGCGGCCATCGCCGTCAACAACGCGGTGCACCGGATCGACCCCAAGCGGAGGGTCAACCCGGGGCACTCATCGGATCTCAAGATCTTCGAGAAATAGGGGACGGAATGGCGCGTGCGATCGAGATCCTCGTGGTCGAGGACGAAGTGGCGGTGCAGCGGCTGGTGGATGTGGTCTTCCGCGTCGCGTCGGACGATTTCCTGGTGCAGCGGGTCGGGTCGCTGGCGGCGGCGAGCAAGGCGGTGATGACGCTGACCCCCGACCTGATCCTGCTCGACCTCGACCTCCCCGACGCCACGGGGCTCGAGGCGGTGAAGGCGCTGCTGCACCTCGCGCCCCGGTCGGCCATCGTGATCCTTACCGCCAGCACCGACGACGCGATGGCCCATGAGGCCATCCGGCTGGGCGCGCAGGACTGGCTCCAGAAGAACGCCGACCTGCAGCGGCTCCTGCCGCGCGCCGTCACCTTCGCGGTGGAGCGTCAGCGGCGGCGGGTGGGGCTGCTGGCCGAGATCGCCAGGTTGCAGGAGAGCCCTGAAGGGTAGGAAGGTAGGAAGGGAAGAAGGTAGGAAGCGATGCGGGGCCCGACCACCACATTGGTGCTCTGGCCCCGCTTCACTTCCTACCCTCCTACCTTCGTCCCTTCCTACCCAGGTCGCCTACTTCCCGATCTCCACCACCAGGCTGTCCAGCTGGTTCAGCATGTCCCGGCCGCGCTGGGTGTGGTGGTTGGCCTGGATCGAGAAGGTCCACCGGCGGCCGTCGGGGCGGTCGATGTAGCCGGTGATAGTGTTCACCCGCGAGATGCTGCCGGTCTTGGCGTGCACCCGTCCCTCGAGCGCGGTCCCGCGGAACCGGTTGCGGAGCGAGCCCACCTGCTGGGCCTGCGGGAGCCCCGCCGTGAACGTCGCCGCGCGGGGGTGCTGGGTGATGAAGCGGATCACCTGCGCAAAGGCGAGCGGGCTGATGAGGTTGTTCGCCGCCAGGCCGGAACCGTCGGTCATCGCGATCTGGGTCGAGTCCACGTGGACGGAGTCGATCAGGAAACGACGCTCGACCTCGATCCCCTTGTTCCAGCTCCCTTCTCCCGCGAACACCCGGCCGAGCTGCTTCAGCAGCATCTCCGCGTACCAGTTCTGGCTGGTGTTGAGGATGGGGAAGACCCAATCCTTGAGCGGCCGGCTCTCCACCTCGGCCAGCGCCGGGGCGGTGGAGCGCGCCAGGTGATAGACGGTCGAGTCTACTGTGGAGCGAGTGGTGCCGAGCACCGCGATGCCGTAGTCGGCCAGGACCTTGCGGAGCGCCCGCGCGGTGAAGAGGTCGGGGTCGGGCATCGCGAAGTACTCGGTGCCGCCGTGACTGGACGCGCCGACGGTGCCCTCGGCCCAGAGGGCCAAGCCCCCGGGAGTGCGGAAGAAATCGATGTTGTCGCTGCTGTCGGCCGGGAGGGTGCGCGTGCGGTTCTCCAGCGACACGTCGCCAAGGTCGGGGGTGAAGGCGATCGCCGCGGGGGCGTTCACCATCGGTCCCGGGCCCCAGGCGATGTCGATGCTGTTGTCGTTGAAGCCGAGCCCTGAGACCGGCGCCGCGTACCACCAGTTGAGGTCGTACCCCTCCCAGCCGTAGTGCACCATCGTCGGCTCGAAGTAGCTCCCATCCCCCACCAGGTCGCCTCGCACCACCAACACGCCGCGGGCGCGGAGCTGTTCGGCGAGGAGCTTGAGCTTCTCGAACGGGTCGCGGTCGCAGACGCCGGGCGCCAGGGTGTCGGTCGCATAACAGCGGACGCCGTACGTCGGATCGCCCCGACCGTAGAGGACCAGATCTCCTTCGAGGACCCCGTTCGTGATGGGGCCGGTGCCGTAGACCGAGGTCTTCACCGTGAAGTCGGGCGGCAGCAGGGCCGAGGCGACCGCGCTCACGATGAGCTTGGTGTTGCTCGCCGGGATGAAGAGCCGGTCGGCGTTCCGGGCGTAGAGCGTGCGGCCCCGCTCGTCGATGACCACCACGCCCCAGAGGTTCCGGTTGAAGGGTGCCGCGTCGAGCCGGCGGTCGAGGCGTCGCTGGAGCGACTGCGCGGACAGGCGCACGGACGCACAGACGCACAGCAGCAATCCCAAGAGCAGCGTGCGTCCCCACACCCGTGCGCCCGTGCGCCTGTGCGACCGTACTTCCGTGCGCCTATTCGAACGCCACACGGGGATCTGCCTTGGCATATGCGATATCCGTCAGGAGGTTCACCAGCACGAACACCACGCTCAGGAACAGGATGCTCCCCTGGATGGCGGGGAGGTCACGCTTGCCGATCGCGTCGAGCACATACCGTCCGACGCCGGGCCACGCGAAGATCGTCTCGGTGAGGATCGAGCCGGTCAGGTAGCTCCCGAAGTCGAGCCCCAGCACGGTGATGATCGGGATCAGCGCGTTCCGGAGCCCGTGGCGGAGCACTACCGGGGCCTCGCGCAGCCCCTTCGCCCGCGCGGTGCGGATGAAGTCGCTCTGCAGGACCTCCTGCAGGGCGGTGCGCGTCATCCGCGCCAGTACCGCCACCGAGCGCATCCCGAGGGTGAGCGCCGGCAGGATCAGGTAGCTCACCCCGCGCGAACCCGATGGCGGGAGCCAGCGGAGCTGCACCGCGAAGACCAGGATCAGCAGCAGGCCGACCCAGTATACCGGGAACGAGACGCCGAGGTAGCTGCCGATGGTGAGGAAACGGTCCCACCAGGTGCCGGGGCGCCAGGCACCGAGCACGCCGATCGCGATCCCGGTGATCGAGGCGAAGAGCATCGCGGCCAGCGCCAGTTCGAGCGTGGCGGGGAAGCGCTCGGCCAGGTCGCGGGCGATGGGGCGTCGGGTGACGTACGAGGTGCCGAGGTCGCCGGTGACGAGCCCGCCCACGTAGCCGACGAACCGGAGCGGGAGAGGCTCGTCGAGGTGGAGTTCCGCGCGGAGCCGCGCGACCGTGAGGCTGTCGGCCCGTTCGCCGACCATCGCCGCTACGGGGTCGCCGGGGGCGACGTGGAGCAGGAGGAACGCGACGACCAGCACCCCGAACAGGGTCGGGATGACGAGGAGGATGCGCCGGAGGAGGAAGCGCCCCATCAGGGGGTGGTGAACCGCACGCCGGTCCAGTGCTGACCGTTGAAGATCGCCGGCACCCGCCATCCGGTGAGGTCGGGCGAGAGGGCCCAGAGATCCACCGGCGCCCAGAGGAAGACCCAGGGCGCGAGATCGTGCGCGCGGGCATCCGCCTGCCGCGCGAGGCGGGCCTGCAGGGCGGTGTCGCTGGTCGTCCGCATCTGGGTCACCACCTGGTCGAGCTCCGGGTCGCTCAGGAAGGCGCGATTGCCGCCGGTGCCGCGGTTGCTCGAGTGGAAGAGCGGGAAGAGGAACCCCTCCGCGTCGGGGTAGTCGGCATACCAGTCGGTGAGGAAGAGGTCGGCCTCGCCCTTGGCGCTCGCGGCCCGGGCGGTGGGGGCGTCGCGTTCGAGGATGGTGACGCGGATCCCCGCTTCGGCCCAGCTCTGCTGCAGCGACACCGCCAGGCGGGCATATTCGCTCCGGCCGGTGCGCCAGAGCTCGAGGTCGATCCCGTTGGGGTGGCCCGCCTGGGTGAGGAGCGCCTTGGCTTTGGCCGGGTCGAACGGATAGGGCGTGAGGGTCGAGTCATACCCCGCGAGCCCCGGCGGGAGGGCGCCACCGGTGCGTACCCCGCGGCCACCCATCACGGTGCGGAGGATCGTGGCGCCGTCGGTGGCGTAGTTGAGGGCCTGGCGCACCCGGACGTCCTGCAACGGACCGCGGGTGGTGTTGATCGCGACGTAGAGTTGCCGGATCGCGGCGCGGCGCTGGAGTTCGGTGGGGTGGGACTGCTCCCACCGCGCCGTCTCCGAGAAGGGCACTTCCGCCACGTGCAGCAGTCCCGCCTCGTACTCGGCCGCGATCGTCAGCGCTTCCGGGATGATCCGCACCCGGATCGACTCGGCCTCCGCCTGCTCGACGCCCCAGTACTCGGGGTTCCGGGCGAAGCGCATCTCGCTGCCTCGTTCCCAGGCCGCGAAGCGCCAAGGCCCGCTCCCGACCGGATGGTCGGCGAAGTCGGCCGGCAGGGGCGCGGGCGCCACTGCCGCGACCGGCATCGCGATGAGCTTGGGGAAGACGCTGAGCGGTGCATCGATCCGGACCACAAGGGTGGTGTCGTCGGCGACGTGGATCCCGGGGACCGACGTGGCGGAGCCGGCCACGAACGCCTTGGCGCCCGCGATGGGGAGGAGGGGCCACGCGCGGCCGCCACCGGTCTTCGGGTCGAGCGCCCGGAGCCACGATGCCGCGACGTCTTCCGCGGTGAGCGTCGAGCCGTCGTGGAACTTGATCCCCGACCGAAGGTGGAAGGTGTAGGTCGTGCCGGCGGCGTCGATGTCCCAGCGTGAGGCGAGCCCGGGGATCAGGTGGCCATCCTGGTCGAATTGGGTGAGCCCGTCGTAAAGCAGCGCGACCATCTCTCCCGACGGGACGTCGGTCGAGAGGGCGGGATCGAGCGAGCGGGGTTCGTTGGTGAGGTAGTACTGGATCGTCGACGAATGCGACCGACCGCCGCAGGCGGACAGGCCTGCCCCGAGTGCGAGCGAGGGGAGGAGGGTGGCGAGGAGGAGTCGGCGCACGGGGATCCGGGGGTAAAGGGGGTTGGGGAGGGGTGAGCGCATCCTTAGATACCCCCGGTCCGCACTATCAATTAATTTGACAGTCGGCCGCTAAGTCCAAGAAGCTAGGCCATTTGTCCACCCTGCGTCAACGTAGCCTGGGAGGCCCGTGCCACCTTCATTCCCCCTGATCCAGCGACTCGCCATCCTCGGCGTGATCGGGGTGGCCGGCAGCGTGGGGGTCCGGGAGGGGGCGGCACAGGCGCGGCCGAGCGAGAATCAGACGGCCTCCGGGCTGGTGATACGCGGGCTCGGGTTCAAGGGGAACAAGGCGTATACCGACGAGGTGCTCGTCACGACGATCGCGACGACGGCCTCGTCGGCGTTCGCGCGCTTGTGGATCTTCCGGTGGATGGGACTCGGCGAGAAGCGGCAGCTCGATGAACTCGACTTCCGCCGCGACGTGCTGCGCCTCACCGCGTATTACCGCGAGGGCGGGTACCTCGACGTCCGCGTGGATACCCTTGTAAAGCGGGCTGCCAAAGACGTCTGGATCACCTTCCGGATCACGGAAGGGAAGCCTGTCGTGGTCGACTCCTTCGATATCCAGGGGTTCGAAGCGTTCGCGCCCCGCACCCGGAAGACGCTGCTGCAGGACCTCCCGCTCGAAGTGGGGGATCCCTTCGATCGTCGGGCAATGCTCGCCACCGCCGACACGCTGCTCGCGCGCTTGCGCGACGTGGGCCGGCCTTCGGCGCAATTGTTCCGGAGCTTCCAGGTGGACCGCGCCCGCCGGCGGGCCGTGATCGGCTTCGAGGTCGTGCCCGGCCCGGTCGCGATCGTCGGCGCGGCGAACATCACCGGGGTGATCCAGGTGGACAGCGGCGTGGTGCGGCGGCTGCTGGTGGCCCAGCCGGGCCAGCAGTTCTCGCAACGGGACCTGTACGAGAGTCAGCGGATCCTGTACCAGACCGAACTCTTCCGCTTCGCGGCGGTCGGGATCGACACGCTGCACTGGAGTCCCGGTGATACCATCGTGCCGATCGACGTGAGCGTCAGCGAGGCGAAGTTCCGGCGGGTGCGCGCGGGGGTGGGATACGGGACCAACGACTGCTTCCGGGGCGGGGCGGGCTGGACCGCGCGCAACTGGTTCGGCGGCGGCCGCCAGCTCGACCTCTCGGCGCGGGCCAGCAAGATCGGCGTGGGCGCGCCTGCCGACTGGGGGCTCGAGCGGGGGATCTGTCCGGAGCTCAAGCGCGACCCGATCGGCTCCGGCCTGCTCAACTACAACACCACACTGAGCCTCAGGCATCCCGGGTTCTTCTCGCCCTTCAACACCCAGACGACCGCACTCTTCGGTGAGCGGCGGTCGGAGTGGCAGGTGTACCGGCGTGAGGAGGTCGGTGGCAGCTTCGCGGTGCACCGGGAGACGCCGAAGCGGATCCCGCTCACCGCGACCTACCGGCTCGCGTGGGGCCAGACCACGGCCCCGGCCATCACCTTCTGCGCCTATTTCAACGCCTGCACCGGTGCTGACATCGACGCACTCCGGTCGCGTGGGCGGCTGGCCACCCTGTCCGCATTCGTCCGCGTCCCCCGCGCCAATGATCCGCTCGACCCCACCCGCGGGCACAACTTCAGCTTCGAGGCCGTCTGGAGCAGTCGCCTCTTCGGGTCGGATCGGCTCACCCAATTCACGCGGGTGCAGTCCGACCTCGCTTGGTACCGCCCGCTCACCCGGAGTGTGACGCTCGCCTGGCGCATCCGTGGCGGGATGCTCTGGTCGCCGCGGGCCTCGTTCGACAGCGGGAGCGTTTCGTTCGTCCCGCCGGATCAGCGGTTCTACGTCGGCGGGCCCAACGACGTGCGCGGGTTCGACCGCAACGAGCTCGGCCCCGTGGTGTACGTGGTGCCCGGCACCTTCGTCACTGCGGGCGGCGAAGTGACCGACACGGGGCAGGTGCAGTCGTACCCCTCCGGCGGCAACACCTTCGCCGTGGCCAACATCGAGCTCCGTGTCCCGTCGCCGATCTGGTCGTCGCGAGTGCGGTTCGCCTTCTTCACGGACGCCGGCACGCTCTTCCAGCGGGACAAGGTCGCGCTCACGCCCGTGAAGCTCCGGGTGACCCCTGGCGCCGGGATCCGGATCGCCACCCCGCTCGGTCCGGCCCGCGTCGACGTCGGCTACAATCCCTACGCCCGCGCAGAGGGCCCGCTCTACAAGGTCGAGACGAACGGCGACCTCACGCTGGTGCGCGATGCCTTCTCCGCCCCGCGCGGGAGCCGCTACACCTTCCACATCTCCGTGGGGCAGGCGTTCTGATGCGGCGCCTCCCGCTCGCCTTCGTGAAGGCGCTCACGATCGTCCTCCTCGGCCTCTTCGGGACCGTGGCCGGATCGATCGCGGCGGTCTTCCTCACGCCGGCGGGACGCGGGCTTGCGGGTCGCACCCTCTCCGAACAGCTCGACCAGCTGGTGCAAGGGGATGTCCAGGTCGGCGCGGTGGGAGGCCCGCTCTGGAGCGGACTCGACGTCGACCGGCTCGTGGTGCGCGACCCCGCGGGGAACGTGGTCCTCGAAGCGGGCCATCTCGGCGTGCACTACCACCTGTTCGATCTCCTTGCCGGCCGGTTCATCCTGACCGAGGTGACCGTGGACGGCCTTCGCCTGGTGCTCGAAAAGCACCGGGACGGCCACTGGAACGTCCAACGCATCCTCCGTCCGGCGCAACCCGGCGCGGTCGCGGGCCCGACCCGTCTGATCCGACTGCAGGATCTGACCATCCGGAACGGCGAGGTCCGGCTGTACCAGCCATGGAACCCGCCGGACTCCGCCCGTACGCCGAGGGCCGCTGCGGCCGCGCTCGCGGAGGAACGTCGTCACGTGGGCCGGGACATCGAGGTGGGTCCGGAGGGGTACCGCAAACGCACGCTCTTCACCGATCTCGGGGGCCGGTTCCAGAAGCTGCAGATCTCGTCGCCCGACCACGCGCCGCTCCACGCCGAGTTCGATTCGCTCGCGGTGCGCGTGAGCGACCCGGTGCTGGATCTCCGCGGCGCGGTCGGTTCCGCCGAACTCAAGGGGGAGACCCTGACGCTCGATCTGAGCCGGGCGTCACTTCCCGCTTCGCACATGGCGGTGAAGGGGTCCGTCAGCCTCGGCCACGGCGGACCGTTCTTCAAGCTCGCCGTCGTCGCCTCACAGGTGGCACTCCGCGATCTGCGGGGGTTCGTCGCGGGGCTGCCCGACTTCGCCGGCTCTGCCCAGGCGACGCTCCACAGCCACTCCACCGGGCGGCTGACCACGGTCGTCGAGAACCTCGATGTCCGAGGGAGGCAGGGACGCGCCACCGGGCGGCTGACGGCCGTGGCGGGTGGGAACAAGGAGCTCGAGTTGAATGGGCTCGATCTGCTGCTCTTCGGTGCCGACCCGCAGGCGATGAGCGGTTGGGTGGACAGCATCCCGCTCCACGGCACACTCGACGGCCACGTCCTCGCCAACGGCCCGCTCAGCGGGTTGGTGGTGGACGCGGACGTGATCTACCGGGATTCCCGCGTCGCCGGCACGCCGCCCAACCATCTGAGCATCCTCGGTCGCCTCCAACTCGGCGGCGCGGCCGGGATGGTGTTCGACACCCTGACGATGCGGGAGTCGGATCTCGATCTCGCGACCGTCCGCGTGCTGGTCCCCTCGAATCCGCTGATGGGGCGCGCCGCGATCGAGGGGACGCTGGTCGGCCCCTGGCGCGCCTTCACCTGGCGCGGCACCGCCGTCCACCGGGACGGTGACCGCCCCGTGAGCGTGATGCGGGGGACGGTGTTCCTCGACACGCGGGGCGCGGTCTCGGCATTCGACGCCGACGTCGGCCTTACCCCATTGGTGCTCGAGGGACTCGCCGGCACCTGGCCGGACCTGCCGGTCGGCGGAAGCCTGCGCGGCACCGTCCACGCCCGCGGCACGATGCAGCGATTCGACCTCGATGCCGACTTGCATGGTGCGCCGGGGCACTTCGAAGGGAGCGCGATCGTCAGCTCGGAGGGAGAAGCGTGGGGGTTCGACTCGGTCGACGTGCGCTTCGACAGCCTCGACCTCGTCGCCTTCGGTTACCCGACCCTGCACACCCAGCTGCTGGGCACGATCGCCGGCGGCGGGCGCATCGACCCGGCGCAACCTTCGCTCGGCCACCTGCTCATCACCCTCGGGGCCGGTTGGATCCGTGAGGTGCCGATCGACTCGGCCCGATTCGCGATCGTCAGCGACCCGACGACCCTCGTGATCGACACGGCCTTCGTACGCTGGCCCAGCGGGCGCCTCGAAGCGGCAGGCCGCATCGCGCGGACGGCCCCGTCGCAGGGCGTGATCGCCCTGCAGGGGGAGGCTGCCGATCTCGGCGTGTTCGACTCCCTCGCCAACGTCCTGCTTCACCCCACCGTCGACACGACCCTCGCCTCCCGTCCTCTCGGCGGGCAGGCGGAGTTCACCGCGACGGTGGGCGGCGCGCTCGATTCGCTCACGATCGACACCCGCGTCAGCGCCCGCGAAGTGGCGTGGCAACGCTTCCGTCTCCCCGCCGCCCGCTCGACGCTGGCCTACGGTGGCGGGACCAGCGGCGCCATCCGCTTCGCGGCCACGATCGACACGGCCACCTGGGGTGACTGGAGCATCGGCGCGACCACCCTCGGCGCGGAAGGTCGTCTCGATTCGCTCCGGTGGAATGTGGCCGGTCTGGTCGGCCCCACGGATTCCGTCGTGGCAGGAGGCCGCTGGCACCAATCTGGGGATACCCTCGCCGTGGGGATCGACTCGCTGTTCGCGGCGCTCACGGCGCACACCTGGCGGCTGACGGGGCCCGTGACCGTGATCAACAATGCCGGCGCCTGGCAGGTCGATTCGCTGGTCCTCGCGGCGGCGGATGGCTCGGGGGAGCTCCGATTCACCGGCGTGCTGCCCAGCGAGCGGCCGGGGGTGGCGACGCTCTCCGCGGTGGGCCTCGATCTGCGCGACGTGATGGGGTTGCTGCAGCGCGACACCGTCGGGACCCTCGGGCGCGGGGCGGCCGATATCACCATTGGCGGCACCGCGGCGGCGCCGCTCCTGCGGGGGACCTTCTCGCTTTCCGAGGGCGGCTTCCGCGAATTCCGGGCCCCCTATCTGCAGGGCGCCTTCGACTACGGTGCCCGTCAGTTGCAGGCCACGGTGCTCCTCTGGCGGACCGGGAAGCAAGCGCTGTCCATCTCGGTGGACAGTCTGCCCATCGACCTCGCCTTCCAGAGCGTGCGAGACCGTCTCGTCGACGGACCGCTCTTCATCCGTGCCACCGCGGACAGCGCCGACCTCGGCCTGCTGGAGGCGTTCACCACGAATCTTCGCCGCGTGCGCGGCTCGCTCACCGCCGACGTGATCCTCTCCGGCGGGTGGGGCGACACGAAGCTCGGCGGGACGGTGCAAGTGACCGATGCCGCCGCGACGCTCCCGGGGCTCGGGGTCCGGTGGGAGCAGCTGAACGCCCGGCTGCACCTCGTCAGCGATTCGGTGATCCTCGATGCGCTCAGCATGCGGGGGGGAGAGGGGACCGCCAGCGTCACTGGTTCGGCCCGGTTCGAGCGCAACCGCACCCCGATACTCGACTTGGACGTGCGGGCGACCCGCTTCCGTGCGATGGACGTGAGGAACTATCTGACCCTGGTCGCCACCGGCAACCTCAAGGTGAGGGGGCCCGTCTTCGGCGCTACACTCACCGGCTCCGGACGCGCCGACGCAGGGGCGCTCTACTTCGCTGACCTGGTCACCAAACAGATCGTCGACCTCAACGACCCCGCCACCGCCGATCTCGTCGACACCGCGCTGGTGCGGGAGGCGCGCCTCGGGCCATCACTGCAGAGCCGGTTCCTCGATTCGCTCCGGATCAACAGCTTCCGCCTCTCCGTAGGTGATGATTTCTGGCTCCGGTCGGCCGACGCCAACATCAAGCTCTCCGGCTCCGCGACGGTGAACAAGGTGGCGCGGAACTACCGTCTCGACGGTACCCTTACCGCCGAGCGGGGGCAGTACACGCTCAAGATGGGGTTCATCACCCGCGACTTCGACGTCCGGCGCGGGACGGTGCGCTTCCTCGGCACCCCCGACCTGAACGCCGAGCTCGACCTGACCGCGGACCACCGGGTCAAGACCACCGACGGGACCGCCGACATCGACATCCAGGCGTCGATCACGGGGACCCTGCTGGTACCGAAGCTGACGTTGATCAACCCTTCCAACCCGCAGATGGTCGAGACCGACATCGTCTCGTACCTGATGTTCGGCCGGTCGACCGCGGCACTGCAGGGGACCAACACCGCCGAGGGGGCGCGTCAACAGCGCGCGGTCGCTACCGCGTGGTCGTATCTCGCGCCCGCGCTTTCGAGCGAGATCGAGCGGACGCTCATCTCCGACCTTGGCGTCCCGGTGGACTACATCCAGATCCGGCCCGGCGGCATCGGCACGAGTTCGATCGAGGGCTCCTCCTCGGCCCTGACCACCCTCAGCGCCGGATGGCAGGTGGGACGGCAGACCTACGTCGCGCTGAATGCGGGGATCTGCAACGCAAATCCGACCGACGTGAGCTACCGGAACTTCGGCGCCAGCCTCGAGCAGCGCCTGCACCGGGAGTGGCGCGCCACCCTCAGCGTCGAGCCGGTGTTCACCTGCAGCTCGGCCCCTGGAACCTCGACGCTCGCCAACTCGAGCCTCTACCAGCTGGGTCTTGACCTGCTCTGGGACCGGGAGTACTGACGTGACCCGCGCGTTGATCATCACCAATCCCGCGGCCGCCCGTACTCGGCCCGAATCGGTCGGGGTCGTCGAGCGCGTCCTGCGGGGCGCCGGGTGGGAGGTGCGGGTCCTCGCTACCGGGGGCTCGGGCGACGCGCGGCGCCTGGCCGAGGAAGCGGTGCGCGACGGGTACGACGTGGTGGGGGTGTTCGGCGGCGACGGCACCACCATGCAGGCCGCGGCCGCCCTGGTCGGCTCGCAGACGGCGCTCGGTGTCCTTCCCGGCGGGACCGGCAACCTCCTTGCCGGGAATCTGCGGATCCCCACCGACCCGCGCCGCGCCGCGAAAGTGCTGCTGGCGGGGGTGCGCCGGCCCTTCGACCTCGGGCGGGTGGACCGTGCGGATGGGACCCACTACTTCGCGGTGGCCGCCGGCGCGGGGGTCGACGCGCAGGTGATGGCGGAGACCGGCTCGGCCGAGAAGCGGAGGTGGGGAATGGGTGCCTACATCGCGACGACGCTGCGGCTCCTGCCCGAGATCCGGAGCAAGCGCTACCAGATCACGGTCGACGGTCGTGAGTACGAGATGCGCGCCTCCCTGCTGGTCGTGGCCAACTGTGCTGAGGTGATCCCGCCGTTCATCAAGTTCCGCCGGGGGACGGCGCCCGATGACGGGTTGTTCGACGTCGTCGCCATTCGCGCCGACACCCTGGGCGAGAGCGTACGGGCGTTCTGGCAGTTCCTGCGCGAGTCCGATCGCACCGACCCCACGGGGAGCCTCGTCGGCCACGCCCGGGGCAAGGTGGTCACCATCGCCACCGACCCGATCCTGCCGATGCAGCTCGACGGCGACCTCGCCGGAACGACGCCGTTCACCGCGGAGATCGTCCCCGGGGCGATCCAGGTGCTGGCCCCGGCGCGGAGAGTGTCGTGACGGTCCCATCGACCCCCGGCGGCGTCCTCCCCTCCGAGGTGGTGGCGGCCCTGGCGCAGGCGGCCGCGATGCAGGCGACGCCCGAAGTGCTCTACGACCTCATTCGGCGCCAGACCGAGCGCCTGGTGGACGCCGAGGCATTCTACCTCGCGCTCTGGGACCCGCAGACCGAGATCATCCATTTCGTGGCGCACCACGACCGGGGGGAGCTGGAAGGGGCCTTCGATCATCCCCTCAGTGATGGCCCCACCAGCTGGGTGATCCGGAACGAGCGGAGCCTCCGGTTCGATGCGGACCGGCCCCTGCCGACCGCCAGTCGGGGCAGCGTGTTCGGCTCGCCCGAGCGATCCGTCTCGGGCGCGCACGTCCCGGTGAAGTTCGGCGACCGGCTCGTCGGGGTCCTCTCGGCGCAGAGCTACCGCGCTGGCCGGTTCCCCGACGAGGCGGTGCAGGTCCTCGAGGCCCTGGCCGCGCACGCGGGGGTCGCGCTCGAGGCGGGACGGCTGGCGCGCGCGGCCCAGGCAGATCGCGAGGCCGCGGGGGCGGAGCTCGCGGCGATGGGCGAACTCCGCGCCCAGCTCGACCGGCGCCTGCGCGAGCTCGACGCCCTGCGTCGCACTGCCCACGAGCTGGCGGGGACCGCCGATGCCCAAGCGACGATGCGCTACGTGGCGGAGGAGGGGATGCGGCTGTTCGAGGCGACCCACGCCGGGGTCGTGCTGATCGATGTCGCGCATCGGACCGTCCGCCACGCGGTCGCGATCAATCTCTCCCCCGAGTACACCAGCGCGATGGACGCCGCCTTCTTCGGGCTGCGCTACGCGGAGCTGCTGCTCGGTGGCGAGGTGGTCACCGTCCCGAATGCGCGGGAACGGGTCATTCCCGGACTCACGGAGCATATCCTGGCCGCGGGATTCGTCTCCGTCATCGCCCTGCCCCTCACCTTCGGCGAAGAGGTCATCGGGGTGCTGGCCTTCGGGCACGATCGCCCCCGCTCCTGGGAGCCGGAAGAGATCGCACTCGCCCGCGCTTTCGCCGACCAGGCGGCGCTCGCCATCGGCAAGGCCCGGCTGCTCGACACGGTCACGCGCGCCAAGACCGAATGGCAGGTGGTGTTCGACGCCGCCCCAAGCGGACTGGCCATCGTCGACGCGGCCGGGAACGTGGCGCGGGGCAATCGCGCGCTCGCCCGGCTCACCAACGTGCCGCTGGCGGGACTCAACGGGCGCGCGCTTGCGAGTCTCTTCCCCGAATGGCCGTGGGGTGCCGAGGATCCGCTGCCGCAGGCGCGGAGCGGGATCACAGTCTCGCGCCTGATGCCGGTCAGCGCCGGGCGCGTGTTGGTGATCACGCTCGCCCCCGAGAGTGATGGCCGGGTCGTGGCGGTCCTCGACGATGTGACGCGCGAGCAGGAGGCGCTCGAGGCGCTGCGCCGCTCCGAGGGACGGTTCCGCGCACTCGTGGCCGCGGCGCCGGTCGCCATCCTCACGCTCGATCGGGACGGGACGGTCAACGCCGTCAACGCCGCCGCGACCTCCCTGTTGGGCGTCTCGCCCGGCGGGGCGATGGTCCCCTTGGCCGAGCTGCTGGTGCCGGGGGAGCGGGCCCACGTCGAAGCGCACCTCGCCGCCGCATTTGCCGGCGAAACGCGTGAATGCCTCGCCCGCCTCCGGCGCCCCGACGGTGCGGTGCGGGAGGCGCACCTGGTCGCGGTCCCGCTCGAGGAGCGAGGCGGGGTGCGCACCGTGCTCGCGCTGGCCCGGGACGTGACCGACGAACAGGCCCTGCGCGAGCAGGTGGCCCACGCCGAGAAGATGGTGGCGCTCGGCCAGCTGGTCTCGGGCGTGGCGCACGAGATCAATAATCCGCTCGCCGGGATCACCGCGCTGGCCGAGGCGCTCGCGGTCGACGAGCACGACGAAGGGACCGAGCGGATCCTCGACACCATCCGCCGCGAGGCGGGGCGCGCCGCCCGCATCGTGCAGGGGCTCCTCCTCTTCTCCCGCCAGCGCCCGCTCGAGCGGCGTGACGTGGACCTGAACGCGCTCGTGCGCGAGGTGGTCGCGGTGGCCCCCCCGGGTGAGGTGAGCTGGATCCTGGACCTCGCCCCTTCGCTCCCCTCCGTGGGAGCCGACCCGGACCAGGTGATCCAGGTGGTCCGGAACCTCGTCCGGAACGGCACCCAGGCGATGGCGGGACGGCCGGCACCCGTCGGACGGATCCGGACCTGGGTCGAGAGCGACGTGGTCTGTTGCGAGATACTGGACCAGGGGTCGGGGATTGCGCCGGACGTCTTGGGGCGCATCTTCGAGCCATTCTTCACGACCAAAGCGGCCGGGGAGGGTACCGGTCTAGGTTTATCCATATCCCACGGCATCGTCCGGGCGCACGGTGGTGAGATCCGCGCCCAGAACCGCCCCGAAGGCGGGGCACGATTCTGGTTCGAACTTCCGCACGCGACCCCCTCGCGCCCCAGGTGACCTGACATGGCAGATACCGTTCTCCTCATCGACGACGATCCGGACATCCTCCGGTCGATCGGCAACTATTTCGAGCAGCTCGGCTACGAGGTGGGGCGGGAGCTCACCGGCGAGGCCGGCCTCGAGGCCTACGACCGGATGCGTCCGGACGTGGTGCTGCTCGACCTGGCCCTGCCGGGGATGGACGGGATGCAGGTGCTGGAGCGCCTGCGGGAGCGGAGCGCCTCGGTCATCCTGCTCACCGGGCAGACCGACATCGCCACGGCGGTGCGCGCGATGCAGCTGGGGGCGGAGAACTTCCTCCCCAAGCCGGTCGACATGTCACATCTGGTCGCCGTGACGGCCAAGGCGATCGACAAGATGAAGCTCCGCCGGGTCAACGAGCTCCTCATGGCCTCGGTGGTACCGGGCGAAGGACTCGAGTCGCTCGGCAAGTCGTCGCGGATGCAGGACTTCGCGCGCCAAGTGAGCCTGCTGGCGCAGAGCGACCGGACCACGGTGCTCCTCGGTGGGGAGAGCGGGACCGGCAAGGGGTGGGTGGCGCGGATGATCCACAACCTGAGTCCCCGCGCCCGGATGCCGTTCGTCGAGGTCAATTGCGCCGGACTCTCCGCCACCTTCCTCGACTCGGAGCTGTTCGGCCACGAGAAGGGCGCCTTCACCGACGCCAAGGACCGCAAGCAGGGCCTCTTCGAGATCGCCGACAAGGGAACGATCTTCCTCGACGAGATCGGCGACCTCGCCATCGAGCTGCAGCCGAAGCTCCTCAAGGTCCTCGAGACCAAGACCTTCCGCCGCCTCGGCGGGACCCGCGAGATCACCGTGGACGTGCGCCTCATCGCCGCGACCAACCGCGACCTCCCGACCGACGTCGCCGCGGGGCGGTTCCGCGAAGACCTCTATTACCGCCTCAACGTGATGCCGCTCGAGCTGCCACCCCTCCGGGAGCGCTCGCGCGAGGACCGGCTGGCTCTCATCACCCGGCTGTTCCAGGATCTCCGGGCCTCGGTCCCCGGCGCGCCGAGCCTCATCGCCCCCGAAGCGCTCGAACGGCTGCTCGGCCACGCGTGGCAGGGGAACGTCCGCGAGATGCGGAACGTCCTCGAACGGGCGCTGATCCTCGGCCGGAGCAACGTGTCGGTCACCGTGGAGCACCTCCCCGCCGACTTCCGGGCCAAGGGAGGCGGCAGCGAACGCCGCCACGTGCCGCTGTCGCTGGATGACCTCGAGCGCCAGCACATCGAGCGGACACTGAAGCACCATCAGGGCAACCGGACCCGCGCAGCCGACGAACTTGGCATCTCACGCGCGACATTGATCAACAAGATCCGCCGGTTCGCCATCCCCACCTGACCGGGAGAGCGTGATGAGCAAGGTCGAAGAGATCGACATGATGGTCTGCCGTTTCTGCGGCAACCCGGAGCGCGCCTCGGAGGGTTATCCCTGTCGCGAGTGCGGCACCTTCCTGTGCATCATCTGCAGCAACCGCGGCATCGTGCTGTGCAAGGAGTGCCAGCAGAAGGTCGACGTCCCACCCCTCCCGCAGGTCCCCTGAGGCCCTGATGTCCACCGCCCTCATCTGTGGTTCGACGGTCGCCCCGATCCAGTCGGAGCCGTCGCTGCGCAGCGAACAGGTCTCGCAGCTGCTCTACGGCCGGGTCGCGGACGTCTCGGCCGCGCAGGGGGAGTGGCGCCGGATCAAGGTGCGCACCGACGGGTACCAAGGGTGGGTGAACGTCGGCTATTGTCGGGAGGTGGACTCACCGGAGGCCGACAGCTGGGAGGCCGACGCCCAGGGGTGGAGCGAAGGGGCGGTGGCGGAGGTGCGCGAGCGCCTCATCCGCATCCCGCTCGGGGGTCGGGTGCAGGTCGACGCGAAGGGGGGCATCGTGATGCCCGGCGGGCGTCGCGGCAAGCTCCTGAGCGGGCGGGTCGCGCCGGCCGACACGATCGCGAAGGAGGCCCGCGCGATGCCGGTCGACAAGTGGGTGCTCAAGTACTTTGCTGGCGCACCCTACCAGTGGGGCGGCGTGACGCCCTGGGGCGTGGATTGCTCCGGGCTCGTGCAGGTCACCTTCGCCGCACGGGGCATCGCCCTCCCGCGCGATTCGTTCCTGCAGGCGGATGTCGGGGAGCCGGTGGTACTGGAGACCGCCCGTGCGGGCGACCTCCTCTTCTTCAGCGAGAACAACCGTTCGGTGACCCACGTGGCGCTCGTCGGGGCCGGCGACACGCTGCTCCACTCCACCCTCTCCTGCGGCGGGTTCATCCAGGAGCAGTGGGGGCCGGGGATGCGGGCGGAATTCCTGCGTGACGTCTTCGTGAATGGGCGCCGCTATCCGCGAGGGGACGGCCCGGCACTGTGAGACGTCGCCTTGTTCTCTTCGATATCGACGGGACCATCCTCCTCACCGCCGGCGCCGGTCGCCGGGCGGTGCTCCGCGCCGTGAGCGAAACGGTCGACCTCACGGACGCGGCGCGACTGGTGCGGTTCGACGGCAAGACCGACCCACTGATCGTGATGGAGCTCCTCGCCGCCGCCGGCCACCCCACCCCTGACGACGCCGCCCTCATCGGTGACCTCTGCTACCGCTACCTCGCCTACCTCGAAGAGGAGCTCAGCGCCCCGACGCACGGCACCACCGTGCTTCCGGGGATCGTCCCCCTGCTGGCCGAGCTGCACGAACATCCCGAGGTGATGCTCGGCCTCCTCACCGGGAATGTCGAGCGGGGGGCGCGCCTCAAGCTCACGAGCGGCGGGATCGACCATACCCGCTTCGTCGTAGGGGCGTATGGTTCCGATTCCCATCATCGCCCCGACCTTCCCGCCATCGCGGCGCGTCGGGCCGAGCCGTTCCTCGGTCGCATCCCGTCCGGATCGGAGGTCGTCATCATTGGAGACACCCCGGCCGATGTGACCTGCGGGGCCGGGATCGGCGCCCGGCCGGTCGCGGTCGCGACCGGGAGCTACCAGGAAGCGGCCCTGCTCGAGGCCGGCGCCGCGGCGGTCTTCGCCGACCTCTCCGATACGCGCCGCGTGGTCGAGGCCATCCTGTGGGACGGATCGAACTCGAACTGAAGGGGGTCGTGCCCGAGCCGGATCGGGTGCGCACCGCGCTCCTCGCCGCGGGTGGACGGATCTCCTTTCGCGGCCGTCTCGAAGACCGGCGCTACGACCGGGCCGGAGAACTCACCGCCCGTGACGAAGTCCTTCGCGTGCGGACGTACCTCCCCGTGGAGGGCGCACCCCGGGCCGAGCTCGGCTGGAAAGGTCCGACCGAGCGATCCCCCGAGGGCTACAAGCGGCGGGAAGAACGCGAGCTCACGGTCCGTGAAGGTGGCCCCGCAGGATTTCTCGAGGCACTCGGGTTCGCGGTCGTCCACGCCATTGACCGGTACATCGAGGTCTTCGAATTCACCGACGGGCATGCCCGACTGGAGTGGTATCCGCGGATGGACGTGCTGATCGAGGTCGAGGGCGCACCGGCCGGCATCGAACGGGTCATCGCCGCGACGGGTCTCCCGCGCCCGAGTTTCACCAGCGAAGCGCTCGTCGACTTCACCGCCCGGTATGATCGCACCCATCCCGAGGCGCCAAGCCTCGTCGCCCTCGCCGGATGGAAGGGACCGTGATCGTCCCGGAGCTTGGTCCCTCGCTCGGAAGGCTCACCGCGCTTCCGGGGGCTCCGGTCGGCGCGCCGCCCGCGCCGCGGCCTGAGCTCGCCGATCTCCGCCTCGCGCTGGTGGGACGGATCTTCGAGCTGGCCGCCGCGGCCCGCGGCGCGGTCGATGGCGACGGTGCCGCTGAGATCCTCGCACCCGCGCGCCTCCGCCTGGAATGGGAGCGTGCGGCGGCGCAGGTCGCAACGCGCACGCTCGAACGGATCGAGAGGGCCCTCGCTCTCGCCGCACGCAGCACCGCGCTTCCGGCGCGCCGTGTCCGGCGGTCAGCGCCCACCCCCGCGGAGCTCGCGCTGATCAAGGCCCGCCTGCACGGCAGCGGCGTCCCCTTCGTCGACGGACTGACGGCGCTCGATACCGCCGAACCCGGCTCCGACGGATGGCGTGCGGCGCTCCTCGCTTCGGCGCGGCGCCTGGAGGGAAGCTGGTTGGCGCTGGAGCAGCGGGCGCGGGCCGAGGAGACCGCGTGGCAGGAAGAAGGTGCGCGTCTCGCCGCCTGGCGCCCCTCACCGTGGCCCCGCCGGATCCTCGCGCTCCTCTTCCTCGTCTCCTTCGTGTACGCCGGCCTGGTGCTCGGCGGATTCCTCCCGGTGCCCCCTGGCGCCGCACCGATCACCCAGTGGTGGTGGAGCCACGGCCAATGAACGTCCTCGGCGTCGGGATCGACCTGGTCGACATCCATCGGGTGGTCGAGATGCTCGACCGTCGCGAGGAGCAGGCGCTGCATAAGCTGCTCACGCCGGCCGAGCGCGAGTTCGTGCTGGCCCAGCCGGTGCCGGCTCGTCACTTCGCGGCGCGCATCGCCGCGAAGGAGGCGGTCTACAAGGCGCTCCAATCCCTTCCCGATGCCCGCGGGGTCGGGTGGCAGGAGATCGAGGTGCTTCGGAGCGTCGAGGGGCGGCCGAGCGTGAGGCTGCACGGGCTCGCCGCGGAGCTCGACCGCACCCAGGGACCGCTGATCATCGAGCTCTCGCTGAGCCACTCGGAGATGACCGCCGGTGCGGTCGCGGTGGTCGGGGTAGCGCGGTAGACGTTTCGTCGATCAGGCTGGTGCGGGTGGCTTGACACGCTCGAGCGCTTCCCACCGGCTGGTGCAGGTCCCGCAACAGAAGATGGGTCGGAAGGGGGGAGGTGAGACGTGAGGAGACAAGAGGAGACAAAAGGAGACGATGAGACCAGAACTCCGAGACTTCGGTCGTCTCCTCCCGTCTCCTCCCGCCTCCTCCCGTCTCAACGGCGAAGCCGTTTGCAATCCCTACTGTCTTGCTCTACTTTCATCCGGGTCTGCCTCAATTTCGGATGAAAATGCTTCTCATTCACGTAAATCGCCTACTCCTCAGCGGGCTCCTTCTCGGTGCCGGCGCGGTGGTACCCCTCAGCGCGACCGACGACGTGCCGGCCAATGTCCGCCGGGTTGCTGCCACCGCCGCGCTTGCGGCGCAGGAGTACCGGATCGGGGTACGCGACGGCAAGGTCATCGCCGCGGCCGAGGTCGCTGAAGCGAAGCTCTTCCTGACCGAAGCGCGGCGCGCGGCCCTCCTTCTGCCGGCTCCCGGTGGGCGGGAGGTGGTGACCGCGATCGATGGGTTGATCGGAATGGTGGGAACGGTCGCGTCGCCCGATTCGATCGACGCACGGGTGCGAGCCCTGAACGCGACGCTCACGACCACCTGGCAGGTCGCGCTCGAAGAGGTCCCGTCTGTTCCCCCGTCGCTCGCCCATGGCCGGGAGCTGTATGCCCAGCAGTGCACCAGCTGTCACGGCGTACTGGGCCGAGGAGATGGTGTCGCTGCACGGGCGCTGACCCCTCCCCCCGCCGACCTCACGGCGCGCAGCGTGCTGGCCGGGACCTCGCCGCTCGACTTCTACCGTCGCATCAGCATCGGCGTCACCGGGACCGCGATGCCCTCCTACGAGGGGCGCTTCTCCTCGGCCGATCGCTGGGCGCTCGCGGTCTACACCGCCTCGCTGCGCCTTCCCCCGGCCTCGGGTGACGTACCGGCCGAGCTCCGTGCGTTCGAGGCGACCGCGCGGCTCAGCGATTCCGCCGTCGCCGCCGCCATCGCGCCGGGGCGCCCGCTGGATTCGCCCGAGGTGGAGGCCCTGGTCGCCGCCGTCCGGCAGGCGGGGACCCTCGAAGGCTCCGAGCGTGACTACGCCCCCCTCTTCGCCGATGTCCGGGCCAAGCTCGGCGCGGCGGTGGATGAGGCGGAAGCGGGGCGGGTGGAGCAGGCGAGCGCCATCGCGTTCGACGCGTACATGGCGTTCGAAGGGGTGGAGTCGACCCTCCGATTGAAGGATGGCGGGCTGGCGGGGAGGCTCGAAGCGCAGTTCGCGTCGTTCCGCACCCGTGCCGCGGGCGGCGCGACCCAGGCTGAGCTCCGCGAGTTGCACGGGTCGATCCTGGCCCAGCTGGAGCTGGCCGAACGGCTGGTGGCAGAACGCCCTTCCGTGAGCTCCCAGTTTCTCGAGTCGCTGGGTCTGATGCTCCGCGAGGGGTTGGAGGCGATCCTCATCGTCGGTGCGGTTCTGGCATTCCTGACCCGCACCGGGGCCACCAAGCGGAAGCGCGATGTGCACGTCGGGGTGGGTGCCGCGGTGCTGGCGAGCCTGCTCACGGCGGTCGCGCTCGAGACCGTCTTCCAGCTCTCGGGTTCCCAGCGGGAGGCGCTCGAGGGGCTCACGATGATCCTGGCCGCCGGCGTGCTCTTCTATGTGAGCTACTGGCTCCTCTCGAAGATCGAAGTGGCGCGCTGGAACAAGTTCGTGAAGGAGCAGGTGGAAGAAGCGTTGAGCGGGGGTTCGGCATTGGCGCTCGCGTCAGTGGCCTTCCTGGCGGTGTACCGCGAGGGGTTCGAGACCGTGCTCTTCTACAAGGCGCTCTTCCTGGCGGGCGGGATCGATGCGGTCGCGCCGGTGACGGCAGGGATCGTGGTGGGGGGGGTCATCCTGGCGTTCGTATACGTCGGGATCGAGCGGTTCGGGGTGCGGCTCCCGCTCAAGCCCTTCTTCGCCGTGACCAGCGCCTTCCTGTACTACATGGCGTTCGTCTTCGCCGGGAAGGGGATCGCGGAGCTCCAGGGGGGAGGGTACGTGAGCGTGACGCCGTTCCGCCCTGAGATCCGGTTCCCGACCTTCGGCATCTACTCCACCTGGGAGACGCTGGGGCTCCAGTTCCTCCTGGTCGCCGCATTCGTGGGGGCGATGGTGTGGACCTTCCTGATCGAGCCGCGCCGGATGAAGGTCACGGCGGTGATGGTGCCGGAGTCAGGCGGTCAGGCGGTCGGGCGGTCAGTGAGCAGGGAAGTACCCGGGACGCCCCCCGTCCCTGCCAAGCACGTGCTGGACCAGGACGTACTGCGCTCGCTCGAACGGATGGAAGCCGACAACGCGGAGCTCCGGGCGGAGCTCGGAGCCTGCCTCGCCGA